>DATELT010000317.1:0-3606 GCA_035276245.1 Chthoniobacterales bacterium | reverse complement strand
TTTCGGAATGGCTCGGTGAATTGCTGAATGCGTTTACGCGCGGTCATCAAACGCCGGTGGAATTGCCGAGGCAGTAATTGTCCATCGCAGGGTGCCCGACGAATTCTCATCCCGCTATTTGCGGCGTGCGCCTAAGATTTCGTGAACACGGCAAAGGGAAGCTGCGACATTGCTTCCGACAATTTTAGCTGTGAATTTTCCGCGCGAACTTCGCGGTCGCGAAAAACATCGCGCAAACCAGACAGACCAGATGCCAGATTAGCATGTGTATCCTGCCAGCGTTCGCCGACTGGCGGAAACCCGACCCGCGATGATAACCGTGGCACAATCACGACGATTGCACGGTCCTGGTCGCGCCTGACAAAACCGATGGCGCAGTCGGCAAATGCGCCGCCAAAATTGATCGGCTCATAATTTCCCTCGCGGAACAGCTCGGCATTGTCGCGCCGCAACTGCAAGAGCCGCTGCGTTAGCCGCAACTTAATTCGACCATCGGGCCAGCAGCGCATCAGGTCACCCGGGTGCACATGCTCGACCTCTTTCAACATCTCGCACCGTCGTGCGTAATCGACCGGGCGCCGATTATCTGGATCGACCAGGCTGTCATCCCAAAGTTCGGTTCCCTGGTAAATATCTGGCACACCCGGGGCGGTAAATTTGATCGTGATCTGCGCCAGCGAGTTGACCGCGCCGAGCCGTGCGATTTCTTCTGCCACCGGCAAAAACGCCGGCAGGAATTTATTGCGCGGGCTCGTCTCTAGAATTCTGGCGACGAAATCCATCATGGCGTTATCCCAATTCTCGTTAGGTTGAATCCAGCTCGTATTCAGCTTCGCTTCCTTCAACGCCTTCGCCATGTAACCCTGGATGCGGCTAACGAATTCTGTGCTGACTGATGGTGCCGGCACTCCATCAACATTGACTGGCCAGTCCCCGAGCAAGGTTTGATACAACAAATATTCCTCCCCGGCATCGGGCGCCTCTGCGTCGTCGATTTGCTTTTTGAAGCGGCGATTCGCTGTGCGCCACCTTTGCAGCGACCGCCCCCACAACTGCGGAACCTCCGAGATCGCGAGCATGCGTGCACGCACGTCTTCGGTGCGTTTGGTGTCGTGCGTCGAAGTCGCGAGCAGACTGTCCGGCCAATCGCGCCGCCGCTGCTGGTTGCGTTGGTGGAACGCCTCCACGGTGAGGCCAAAGAACTGCGGTTCGCCCCCGACTTCGTTGAGCGCGGCTAGCCGGTTGTAAATATAGAAGACCGTGTCTTCGAGTCCCTTGGCCATGATCGGGCCGGTGAATTGTTGAAACTTGAGCACAAATTGCGCGTGCGTGGCCCGTTGTTCTTCATCGAGGTTTTCCGGAAAACGAAAGAGCAAAAGATCACGCAAAAAGTTGAAGACCGATTCCTCGATCGCCGGATTGCGCCGCTTAGCCGCTGCCACCGCGCGCTCGATTACCGCGCGATCCTCCGGGCTTACCGGTTTTCCCGGCTCCAGATAAGTGCGATAGACCGGGAAACAGGCAATTGTTTCGCGCACCGCCCGGGCCAGCGCTTCCAAGGTGTAATCGCGAAACCAGCGATTCTGTTCCGACAACCGATCGACCATGCTGCCAAGAACGTTGATTTCGTTAGCCAGCGAAATCCGCATGACCAGACGCTTCTTCGCATAAACGAGGTGACCGAAGTGCAGCGAATGACCAATAAAGCGCTTGAAGATTTTCGTAATCGCGCCTTCAGCCTCGTGATCGACCAGCACGCCAGCAACTTGATTGGCAAAATCGTAACCGGTGGTGCCGTGAACCGGCCAGTTTTTCGGCAATTGTTCGTCGCCACTAAGAATTTTCTCGACGACCAGATAAATCGCGCGCCCATCTTTCGGCAGCGGAATGCGCAAAGCTTTGGCGCAGCGCAGTTGCAGTTTTTCGAAATATTCGAGTGGCCGATAAAGCCCGTCGGGATGATCGATCCGCAGCCCGCTGATGGCACCGCTCGCGACAAGTTCAAAAAGAAGTTTGTGGGCAGCGTCAAAAACTTCCGGCAATTCCACGCGGATGGCTGCCAGATCGTTGACGTCGAAAAAGCGGCGGTAATTGATTTCTTCCGCCGCAACCCGCCAGAAGGCGAGCCGATAAGATTGCGCGTTCAGTAATTCGTCGAGCCGATCGAAACTGCGCGGGTTGCCGACGTGGCCGTTAATCGTCTCAACTGCCTTTTCAATTGCCCGCAGCACAGGTGGCGCTTCCGCACAACGACGTTCCAAACGTTTCTTGATAATCTCCTTTTCCCGCGCCCGCTCCTTGATGCGTTCGGGATCGGTCTCGGTCCGACGTGGCAAATATTCGAGCGCCGTACGGATGCTCTGTAATTCCGCGTAGAAATCTTCGTCGCGGAACTCGGCCAGATTTTCCAGCGCGAGCTCCAGAATGAAGCGGTAGGTCCCAGGCGCGATTGGAAAAACGTGATCGAAATAATTCAGCGAGAATGACCCGGCATCGAAACGCACACGCAACTCGCCACGTTCGAGGACGCGACCGTATTGATCGCCGAGAATCGGGAGCAGGACTTTATCCTGCAGATCGGTCTTGAGCGGGCGCCAATCGATATCGAAATAGGGCGCGTAAAGTGAGCTCGGACCATTTTCGAGCACATCCTGCCACCAGACATTTTGTGGATCGTTAATCCCCATGTGGTTCGGGACGAAATCGACGATCTGCCCCATGCCACGGGAATTTAGTTCCGCGACCCAGGCGTCGTAATCTTCGCGCGACCCGATGGCGGTATTGAGCTGGTTGTGATCGATGATGTCGTACCCGTGGATGCTCTCGGCGCCGGCCTGGAAATAGGGCGATGCGTAGGCATGACTGATCCCAAGCTGATCAAGATAAGGCACAATTTCGCGCGCCTGCCGGAAGGTGAAGTTCTTGTTGAACTGCAAGCGGTAGGTTGCGATTGGAATTCTTGGATGCTCGGCTTTCACGATGTTCCCGTCGTCCCGAACGGCAACGAAGGATCTTCCGCTGCTCGGTCAGAGAATCGAGAGACTATTTTCGCTCGCCTAACATTACGTTCTTTGCAATCGCGGGCTGGTCTGTTCTTCTGTCATGTCGAGCGCAGTCGAGACATCTTTAACTATTTGTTTAGTCGGCTCCGCTCTTGCGGATAACGAGAGATTCCTCGACTACGCTCGGAATGACAATGTCTACATCCTCTCGGGCACCTCGATTCCGAGCAATTTCAGACCGCGTTGCAGCACCCGTCCGGTCAACTCGCACAGCGCCAGTCGCGATGAACGCGCTGGTTCTTGCGCTTTCAGAACCGGACACGTTTCGTAAAAAGCGTGAAAGCTGTTCGCCAGCTCGAACAAATAATTTGCCAGAATATTCGTCCGAAAATCATTCAGCACCTGCGGGACGATCTCAGCGAACTGGCAGAGGCGTTTCGCCAAACCCAGTTCCGTCGGCTCCGTCAATTTTACCTCATCGATTTTTGAAACGCCCGTCCGGCTCGGACCTGCTTTGCGGAAGATCGAGCGGATCCTGACGTAAGC
Organism: Chthoniobacterales bacterium; assembly: GCA_035276245.1. Classification (GTDB taxonomy): domain Bacteria; phylum Verrucomicrobiota; class Verrucomicrobiia; order Chthoniobacterales; family UBA10450; genus AV69. The sequence goes on along the minus strand of DATELT010000317.1, from coordinate 58 downwards.
GTTCTGCAAGTAAGGCGCGGTATTTCCATGCAGCGCCAACATTTTGTCCCAGGAAATA
>DATELT010000316.1:0-2403 GCA_035276245.1 Chthoniobacterales bacterium | reverse complement strand
ACCCCATGCCGCGCGGCGTGGGCAAAAGCTACGCCCTTCCAATGGGAAAGTTCACCCACGCGCGATTGCCGCATCCCCATTCCCGCGACACCCGCAATGTTAACCGCGTGCCGCGTTTTCTCGGGATTGAGCTTCATCAACCTTGCCGCCGCCAGCGCGGTCGAGAATGATCCGTAGGTCGGATGATCCCAACCCCTGGCACGAATGCTGGCCGCGTCACACAAGCGGCATTGCACTTCATAGGCGAGCGCAGTCGCCGTGATGACATCGGGTCCGCTCGCGCCCACGCTCTCTGCCACCGCCAGCACCGCCGAAATATTGTCGCTCGGGTGCGCCGGTTCCTTTGAAAGATACGTGTCGTTGTAATCGAAATATCGAATGCAACATCCAGTTGCGAATGCCGCCCAATCCGGTGGCGCCTGATGATGGGTGCCGATAATGGTCGCGCCATTTTTCGCGGAAAATTCGGACGCGACTTCGCGCGCGATCCGGCACGGTTCTTCGTTCCATGCGCCTAGTGCGCAGCCGATTGAATCTATGATTCGCCGCTTCACTTCATGCACAGTGTCCCGTGACAAATCTTCGAAGCGGATTGCACAGGTGTATTCGGCAAACTGATGGGCGAGCGATTTGGCCATAGGCCCTGCAATGTGACGGTGATTTCAAACGCGGCAAGCGCCCTCCCCAACATGGGTCATCCCGAGCCAATCCGCCCGTCCGGCTCGGACCAACTTCCTTCATGTGCATTCATGCAATCTGTGGTTAGACTTCGGCCCACATGAGCAAAGTTTTTCCCGACGCCAAGGCTGCGCTTGATGACCTGCTTCACGACAATATGACGATCGCCGCCGGCGGCTTTGGTCTATGTGGGATACCGGAGAATCTTATCGCCGCCCTGCACGACAGCGGGGTAAAAGGTTTGACCATCGTGGGCAACAACGCCGGCGTGGATGGGTTCGGGATGGGCGTGCTCCTGACTACGCGACAGGTGAAAAAGGTGCTGGCCTCTTACGTGGGCGAGAACAAAGAGTTCGAGCGCCAGGTCCTGAGCGGCGAGCTGGAACTAGAATTGGTCCCGCAAGGGACGTTAGCAGAACGGTTGCGCGCCGGCGGTGCCGGCATTCCCGGCTTTTATACCCGCACCGGTTTCGGAACGCTGCTCACTGAGAAGAAAGAAACGAAAACCTTTGGCGATTGCGAATATGTGCTCGAACCCGGCATTACCGCCGAAGTTTCGTTAGTCAAAGCGTGGAAGGGCGATAAATCGGGCAATCTGCTTTACCGAAAAACTTCGCGGAATTTTAACCCCATGATCGCGACCTGTGGAAAAGTTTGCGTGGCAGAAGTCGAGCAGCTTGTAGAAATCGGCGAGCTCGATCCCGATCAAGTCCACACGCCGGGAATTTATGTCGATCGGATCATCCAGGGAAAAAATTACGAAAAGCGGATTGAGTTTCGCACGGTCCAAGGCGCCGCGGTCGCGAAAGCGGGCTCCACTGTGCGCGATCTACTTGCGAAGCGCGCAGCCAAAGAATTGCGCGAAGGTTACTACGTCAACCTCGGCATTGGGATTCCGACGCTGGTGGCGAATTACATTCCCCAAGGAATGCATGTGACGTTGCAATCCGAGAATGGCTTGTTAGGTATCGGGCCATTTCCAAAACCCGGCGAAGAAGATCCCGATCTCATCAACGCCGGCAAACAGACGATCACGACACGTCCGGGCTCGGCCTTTTTCTCGAGCGCGGATTCGTTCGCGCAAATTCGCGGCGGTCACATCGATCTCGCGATCCTTGGGGCGTTCGAAGTTGCAGACAATGGTGACATCGCAAACTGGATGATTCCCGGAAAGATGGTCAAAGGTCCCGGCGGCGCGATGGACCTTGTCGCCGGAGTGAAGCGCGTCGTCGCCGTGATGGAACACACGTCGAAGGACGGCAAGCCGAAGATTCTTAAGAAATGCACATTGCCGATCACCGGGAAAGGAGTTGTTGACCTTATTATTACCGAACTTTGCGTGTTCGAGGTAAAGAAAGGCGACGGCGGCGGTCTTGTGCTGACTGAATTGCAGCCTCATCATAGGGTGGACGAAGTGCGCGCGAAAACGGAAGGGGCGTTCGAAGTCGCGTTGAAACGCTAAGTCTCAAAATAGAAGTGATGGTGCCTGGAGCAGCCAGGATTGAATTGCCGACTGCAACGCGGACAAACTGATCCGGAGCCGAGGTATTCGCGTATGGTCATCTGATCACCGCACGCACCGCATAAAACGGCTCGCTCATCAAACTGCTCTCGTGACCAGAACGATGCAGTGTGATCTGCGCGTTCGGCGTGACATTGATGACATGAAAACCATTTGCCGCAGCAGGCAAACTTGATCGCGATGATGTCGTTAGGCAGATGATA
>DATELT010000315.1:0-5577 GCA_035276245.1 Chthoniobacterales bacterium | reverse complement strand
ATCGGGATCAGCGTTTCCGGTGCGGATTCGAACCGCATCTATGCCATCATCGAGGCGAAGGAGGGTGGCATCTATCGCTCCGATGATGGCGGCGAAAAATGGGCGAAGGTGAACGACGATGGCCGATTTCGTCAGCGGGCGTGGTATTTCAGTAAAATTTACGCCGATCCCAAATCCGTCGACACCGTCTATGTCTTGAACACCGGCGCGTTTAAGTCCGTTGACGGCGCCAAGACATTCACTCTCCTGCCGGCTCGTCATGGTGATCATCACGGCCTCTGGATTGATCCGGACAATCCCAATCGGATCGGCAACGTCAGCGATGGTGGCGCCAGCATTTCCATGGACGGTGGCAAGACCTGGACGACGCAAAATAATCAGCCCACCGCGCAGTTTTATCATGTCGCAACCGACAATGCTTATCCCTATCACATTTACGGTGCCCAACAGGACAACTCCAACGTTGGAATCGCAAGCCGAAGCGACTCCGGCATAATCACGGCACAAAACTGGTTTCAGGCCGGCGGCGGCGAATGTGGATTTGTCGTGCCCGATCCGCGCGATTGGCACATTGTTTATTCCAACAACGAGGGCGACATTACCCGCTACGATAAGAAGAAGGAGGAATCTCAAGACGTTACCGTGTGGCCAATGGATAGATCCGGGCACGGCGCAATTGATTTGGTGCACCGGTTTCAATGGGTCACGCCGCTCCTTCTTTCTCCCCATAATCCCGATGTGATCTACACCGCGGGGGAATGCGTTTTCAAATCAACCGATCACGGCATGAGTTGGGCACAGATCAGCAATGATCTGACGAAAAATGATAAGTCGAAACAGCAGCCCAGCGGCGGTCCGCTCACCAACGACATCACCAGCGTGGAATATTTCGACACGGTATTTGCTCTGGCCGAATCACCGAAAAAGCAGGGTACCCTCTGGGCCGGGACCGATGATGGACTGGTCCACGTCACCACCGATGACGGCAAAACCTGGGCGAACGTCACACCACCCAAGATGCCGGAGTGGAGCACGGTCTCAATTATCGATCCCTCGCCAAACGATGCCACCACCGCCTATGTCGCGGTGGACCGCCACCGGCTGGACGACTTCAAGCCTTATATTTTCAAAACCACTGACCTGGGAAAGAGCTGGAGCACAATCGTCAACGGGATTCCAGAAGGCGCTTACGTCCATAGTGTGCGGGAGGATCCGAAACGTAAAGGATTGCTTTATGCCGGCACCGAGCTTGGCGTATATTTCTCGTTAGACGACGGCGCCCACTGGCAGCCGTTGCAATTGAATCTGCCGCAATCACCTATTCACGATTTGGTCGTAAAAGATGACGATCTGATCGTAGCCACCCATGGCCGCTCCTTCTGGGTGCTCGACGATTTGACGCCGTTGCGTCAGCTCAACGCTCCGAACGCCCCGGCAGACATGCTGCTCTATCAACCGCAGACAGCGGTCCGATTGCATTACCCGGAGGAAATCGACAAGCGTCAACCGGCCGGCGACAACCCGCCAGCGGGAGCAATTATCGACTATTATTTCAAGACCACGCCCAAGGATGAGGTAACACTCGACATTCTTGATGCCGGCGGAAAACTGGTGCGCCATCTCTCGAGCAAAGAGAAGAAAGAAAACGAGCAGCCACCGGAATGGCCGGATCGGGTCGAAGCCCCCAAAACGATTCCGGCAAACGAAGGTATGAACCGGTTTGCCTGGGATTTGCGTTACAACGAGCCGACTAAAATTCCAGGGGCGTTTTATACCAGCAACGGGCCGCGCGGACCGCTGGCTTTGCCCGGCGATTATCAGGTCAAGCTAACGGCTAATGGGAAAAGCCAGACCGCGACTCTCCACCTCGTGATCGACCCGCGCACCAAAGACCATGAGGCGGAATTACCCAAGCAGTTCGAGCTTTCGACGCAAGTCGCCGCGCGTGAGTCTGAATTGCACCAGGCAGTCAATGAAATCCGCGATGTGAAAGCGCAGATCAAAGAGTTACACACAAAGTTCGGCGACGACCCGAAGGTAAAAGCGGCTCTAGATGCGGCCGATGCGATGGAACACAAAATGTCCGACGTCGAGCAGCAATTGATGCAGGTAAACATGAAAGGGTCAGAAGCAAATCTCGCATTTCCAAGTATGCTGAATGAAGCGTTCGATACTTTTAGTCGTTTAGTTGATGCAGGTGATCGCGAGCCGACCAAGCCGCAGCTGGACGTGTTCGCTTTGCTCAGCGGCCGTCTCGATGAGCAGCTAAAAAAATGGAACGCCATCAAGCAGGATGATCTGCCGAAAGTCAGCGAGCTGATCAAACAGGCCGATCTACCCGCCCTTATGATCAAGGAGAAGAAAGCTGAATAGGCGCTATAGCCGAGGCGCTCTGTCGCCATGCTGCAAGATCATCACGCGAGGGCAGAGCTGGACCGCTACGAGGAGTTACCCTTTGTCGACACTGTATTTGCCCGGGCCGATGAAAGAGAGACAAACCAGAACAATCACGGTTTCGATCGGAATAAGGACGGGATAAAGGCCATGCTCGTGGTGGGAGACGTTGATGGCGTTTACCAACGCAACTAAAAAGGCAAGAAGAAGTCCGATGCGAAAGGCAAATCCGAGCATTATGAAAATTCCGCCAACACACCCGGCAAGCGCTCCGAAAAAACCCCACCAATCTAGATGCGAATGAAAATTAAAGACGCGCATGGCACTCCCAAACTGGGCCCAACGATGTTCGCCGGAGAGAAGGACCGGCCCACAAATAAGAATGAAAATCAGCCCGACGCTCGCCCGCAACAGCAACAGCCCAGCTTCCCGATACTTTCCGAGAAATTTTAGCACAGAATGCGATGCTGCCTGAGAGTGCTGCTCAAATCAACTCGCAATGGCGGAAATGGTCATCCCGAGCGAAGTCGAGAGATCCCGATGCGCTATCTTAAGGTAACTTAAGGATTGTTCGACTCCGCTGCGCTTGGCTCAAAATGACAAGAATAACAAAAGCTGTCTTGCTCGCAGCAGGTCGCGGCACCCGGATGCGCGAACTCACCGCCGATCTGCCCAAACCGATGATCAAGGTGCGGGGCAAACCCGTGCTCCTCCGTATCGTTGAAGGGTTACATAGTGCCGGAGTTAAGAACTTCCTGATTATCGTCGGTTATAGAGCCGATGTAGTTCGCGACTATTTTGGCGACGGTACCTGCTTCGGTCTGCAAATTAAGTATGCGACTCAGGTCGTACAAGACGGGACTGGTCGCGTGGTCGAACTCGCACGCGACTTCGTCGATCAGTCGCCGTTCGTGTTGAGTTACGGCGACATCCTGGTCGATCGAGTAAATTACAAGTCGTTGGTAGAACTTCCGAACGATGTCGCGGGAATCGTGAGTGTGAAACGAAACGAAGACGTGAGCAAAGGCGGTGCCGTTTTTGTTAACGAACAAATGGCTGTAACCGACATTCGGGAAAAACCGAAACCGGGCGAAGCCGCCAGCCCGTGGTACAACGCCGGAATTTATGCGTTTCGGCCCAGCATTTTTGAGTGGACCGCAAGGTTACAGCCATCCCCACGCGGCGAATACGAACTGACCGACGCCGTCCGAGCACTCGCCCAATCAGGAGATAAGGTGAAAGCCTTCGAGCTGAGCGGCGAATGGGCCGACGTGCGCGACCCGGAAATTCTGGCGAAGTTGAACCGGCTGTAGAGACGCTCCGCTGGCGTCGATGGTTACCGTTTCGGCGGTGGCAGACGGCCGTTACCAAGGGCAAGCGATCCGCTCGTCCTTACATTTCGATTGCTTCGCCGTTCTCGGATTCTTCACCAATCTCTTCTTCAATCTCGCGTCGCCAGCGCTTCGAAACCCAGGGGCGCAGGAAGCCGTAAAGCAAATAGATCAAAAACAAAATCGCGGGCATCCATTCGTAGTTCAACGCGGTAAAAAACAGAATGAGAATGATGGCGGCGAAGCGCGGGAGCGAACGCGTGGTCCGCCAAGTGATCGCTTTGAAACTCGGATACCTCAAGCGGGTAAACATCATGACGGAAAGAAAAACCATTAATGGAGGAAGGACCCATTTCCAACGGCCGATGTCATGTTCCTTTTCCCCGAACCACCAGAGCATGAAAAACGTGATGGATGCGATTAGCCCGGCTGCCGCTGGAATCGGGAAACCTGTGAATTCCGTTTTGTCCTTCTCCCCACCAACAGCCGCCATGGTATTAAAACGGGCGAGACGCAACGCGCCGCAGACAAGATAGACGAAGGCAACAATCCAGCCGACACGCGGAAAATCGATCAGGACAATCCGATAAACCAGCAGCGCAGGCGCCACCCCAAAAGAAACGATGTCGGCGAGGGAATCGAACTCGCGACCGAAAGGGCTATCCTGTCCCCCCAACCGAGCAAGCCGGCCGTCGAGGACATCAAAAATGCACGCACCGAGAATGAACCAAACGGCAGCATGAAAAAGCGCCGCTGCTTCATCCGGACTGGACCATTGAATGAGAGCGCCCTGAACGATCTGAAGAGTGGCGGTGAACCCGCAAAACAAGTTCCCTGCCGTCATCAAATTAGGCAGCAGGTAAATTTTTGGATGCTCGTTCATTCCGGCAATCGTGCAATCACGCTCGCGCCACCCTTCACGTGATCTCCTACCTCGACCAAAATCTCGGCGTCGAGCGGCAAATATACTTCAGTCCGCGATCCAAATCGAATCATCCCGAAACGTTCGCCGCGTTTTAGTTCATCGCCTACTTTTGCCCATCCGACAATTCGTCGCGCAATCGCACCGGTTAATTGTCGTACCACAATGGTAGCGCGCGGATTCTGAAAGGCCCAAGTCATGGCTTCGTTCTTTTCCGAGCATTCCGGCCGGCGCGCATCAAAGAAAAGACCTTTGCGAAATTGCTGAAAAGCGACCCGGCCGGCAACCGGCGCGCGATTGGTGTGCACGTCGAAGATGGAAAGAAAAATACCGACGCGTCTGGTGCGCGCTTTTAGAAATTCTTTTTCATCGATTTCTTCAATATCAGCAACGGTTCCGTCGGCCGCTGCAACCACCGCGTGTTGATCAGAAGGATCGGAGCGGTTTGGATCACGAAAAAAAGCGAGCGTATAAAGAATCAACGCGAAGAAAACAAATGAAAGCCACAATGAGAAAAACGCGCATGTGATTGCCAAAATGAGCAGAATCGCGAAGATCCACCGGCCTTCAAAAAGTGTCTGCAAACGCATGATTTTCCAATCATTTTCCGGCCCGGAAAACTGCTGGTCAAGCCATTCAAAAACGGCGCGGCGACAGGCAACGGCCGACCACAACAGGCTGAAGTCTTCGGCTCCGCAAGCTCAAGCCCTAGGGCTCGACAAGCCGAAATTTTAACCAGATATTTGTTGTCGCAGGCGCATTTTTCGCTACTCTATCATCCGTGGTCGCGCGACCATCTTCTATGCCTAAAACCGAAGACGATTTGCCCGCGAAATCTGTCTCGTCGGCACGCTCTACCGGAATCAATAAGACCCAAAAATACGACGCCGCTCAAATCGATAAACTCGAAGGACTCGAAGCGGTCCGAAA
>DATELT010000314.1:0-3624 GCA_035276245.1 Chthoniobacterales bacterium | reverse complement strand
TTTTCCGGTGCCGAAAATGCCGGCGGTCTTGCCATGGAGATCAAAGCCGACCAGTCCGTTGAGGGAAAAATTCAGGTCGCGCACGCGATTATTGGCGCGCGGAATCTTACGATTGAGTGCGAGCAACAGCGCGACTGCGTGCTCAGCCACGGCATTCGGCGAATAGGCCGGCACGCGCGTCACCGAAATACCGAGTTCCTTCGCGGCGGCCAGATCCACGCCGTTGAATCCAGCGCAGCGAAGGGCGATATGTTTGACGCCGATCGATTGCAGCTGTTGCAGGCACGGACGATCAGCGCGGTCGTTCACGAAAATGCACACCGCTTGCGCGCCCTGCGCAGATGGCGCGGTTGTAGAAGAAAGACGTGTCTCGAGAAATCGCCAGTCAATAGACTCAGCCGAGCTGGCACGTTGGAGCGACTCGCGATCGTACGGTTTCGTATCAAACACAATGGTTGTTATCATATTTGAAGTCATCTTTATGTGGCCATCGATTCAGGACGCGAACATTGTCTTTCCGGTACCGCGCAGATCGCTCACCGCCTGCTTCACACGCTCGGCCATCGCGACCTCGGCGAGCGCAAGGTAAGAGCGTGGATCATAGGCCTTCTTGTTGCCGACTTCACCGTCCAGCTTCAAGACGCCGTCGTAATTCTTGAAAAAGTGTCCGGCCACTGCGCGGCTGAACGCGTACTGCATATCGGTATCGACGTTCATTTTTACTACCCCGTAGTCGAGCGATTCATGGATTTCTGCCTGTGTCGAACCGGAACCGCCGTGGAAGACGAGATAAAAACGCGCCTTTTCGCCATGCGCTTTCGCCACCGCCTCCTGACATTCTTTCAGCACACCGGGTCGCAATTTTACGTGGCCCGGTTTGTAAACTCCATGAACGTTTCCAAAAGTGGCTGCAAGCAGATAGCGACCACCGATTGGATTGAGGACGCGTGCAACTTCGAGTGTATCCTGGGCCGTGGTGTAAAGCTTGGCCGATTTGTCCCCCACAACATCGTCCTCTTCGCCGCCAACCGCGCCGGTTTCAATTTCAAGCACAAGATCGTTTTTCGCGAAACGCTCAAGCAGCTTCGCTGCGATCTCTAGATTTTCCTTCAATGAAAGATTGCTCCCGTCGAACATATGTCCGCTGAAAAGGTTCGGCCGGCCCGCCGCTCGACGTTTCTCGGTCTCCTCCACGAGTGGCATGACGAATCTCTCGAGCTTGTCCTTGAGGCAATGATCGGTGTGAAGCGCGACATAAACAGGGTAATGCTTGGCGGCCCGATGCACATGCTCGGCGATGGAGATTGCGCCGAGTGCCATGTCTTTGAGCGATGAGCCGGAAGCAAAACTGCCGCCGCCGGTGGAGACTTGAATGATGCCGTCAGCCTTGCTCTCGGCCAGGCCGCGAAGAACCGCGTTGGCCGTAGTAAGTGAAGTAACGTTGACGGCAGGAAATGCGAAGTGCCCTGCCCGCGCGCGGTCAAGCATCGCGCAGTAGGTTTTGTAATCGGCGACAGGCATGCAGGAATGTTCCGTCGTGACCTTTCTCCGCCTATCGGACCTTCGTCCTACACTGAGTGCATCTACCTTCTAACTTTTGCGGCAAAGCCCACCCGGGCGGGAATGTCGGCCTCACGTGGTCACGGGTTGGATGTTCCAGACCCGCTCGCAATAGTCACGAATCGAGCGGTCCGAGGAAAATTTTCCCATCCGGGCAGTGTTCAAAATAGACGCGCGCGTCCAAGCGCGCTGATTGCGCCAGAGTGCGCTCACCTTCTCCTGCGCGTCGATGTAAGCCTGATAATCCGCGAGAAGGAGAAAGGGATCGTCGACCAGCAAGTTTTCCACAATCGGACGAAACAGTTCCACCTCGCCACGTCCAGCCTCGCCGCTGGCGATAAAATCAATCACTTCGCGCAGGGTCGCATTTTGGTTATAAAACTCGCGTGGCCGATACCCTCGCGCGCGCACCTCCGCAACTTCAGGCGCGCTGAGACCGAACAGGAAAAAATTTTCCGCGCCCACTTCTTCGCGGATCTCGACGTTTGCGCCGTCCAGTGTCCCAATCGTGAGCGCGCCATTGAGCGCGAACTTCATGTTGCCGGTACCGCTTGCTTCCTTGCCGGCGGTGGAAATCTGTTCGGACAAATCAGCCGCCGCGTAAATCGGCTGCGCGTTGGTAACGTTGAAATCGGGAAAGTAAACGACCTTGAGCCGATCGCGCACGGCGGAATCGTCGTTCAGGATTTGGCCAATCGAGTTGATCAGCTTAATGATGCGCTTGGCCATGAAGTAGCCCGGCGCAGCTTTGCCGCCAAAAATGAAGGTGCGTGCCGGAAAATCGGTGGAAGGATTGCGCCGCAGACGCAAATAAAGGGTAATAATGTGAAGGGCAGCGAGATGTTGGCGCTTGTATTCGTGAATCCGTTTCACCTGGACATCGAATATCGAATCCGACGAAACGATCATACCGGTCCGTTGTTTGATGATACCGGCTAGACGGCGCTTGTTCGCAAGCTTTACCTCGCGCCATTGATCTTGAAACGCTGCGTCGTCTGCGAACCGCTCAAGTTCACGTAACCGGTTTAAATCTTTCAACCAACCGTTGCCGATTTTTTCTGTGATTAGCTCCGTCAGGCTTGGATTCGCCAGGGCGACGAAACGACGAGGTGTCACGCCATTCGTGACGTTGCAAAATTTCTCCGGCCAAAGTTCGGCAAATTCACGTAGCACCGTTTGTTTCAGCAGCTCCGAATGAAGCCGGGCGACGCCATTGATGGCGTGACTGCCGACGCTGGCAAGATGGGCCATTCGCACGTAACGGCCGCCGCTTTCATCAATGAGGGAAAGACGCGCAATCCGTCTGTCGTCGGCCGGAAAACGCGCGCGCACTCGATCCAGAAAACGCTGATTGATCTCGTAAATGAGCTCGAGATGTCGCGGCAACAATTTGCCAAAGAGATCAACACTCCATTTCTCTAGCGCCTCCGGCAGCAAGGTGTGATTGGTGTAAGCGAAGGTCGCGCTCGTGACATTCCATGCCTCCTCCCAGCCAAGTCCGTGTTCATCCACGAGCAGACGCATCAACTCAGCTACGGCGATGGCAGGATGCGTGTCGTTAAGTTGGACTGCCCATTTTTCGTGGAATCTCGCGGGCGTGTCACCAAGGAGCCGGTGAATTCGCAACATATCCTGCAAGGAACAGCTTGAGAAAAAGAATTGCTGTTTGAGTCGCAGCTCTTTCCCTACCGCGACGTCGTCATTTGGATAAAGGACTTTGGTAATATTTTCGGAAGCCATCTTATCCTGCACCGCGCGATAGTAATCGCCATGATTGAACGCGGCGAAATCGAATGACTCGATCGCTTCCGCTTTCCACAACCGCAGAATGTTGCAGGTATCTACTTGATACCCGCTGATCGGCGTGTCGTAGGCGATGCCTTTTACTTCCGTTTCCGGAATCCAACGCACGCGATAACGACCGTGTTTGTCAGCTGCCGGCTCGGTGTGGCCACCAAACTTAACGGAAATACGAAATCTCTGGCCGCACAATTTCCCAGGCGTTGCCATGCCGCAGCCATTTGTCGGTGATTTCCTGTTGCCAGCCACCACGGAGCATCTGAT
>DATELT010000313.1:0-3220 GCA_035276245.1 Chthoniobacterales bacterium | reverse complement strand
ATTCCTTGCCCGCGTACCACGATTCCACGAAACGCAGATAAACGTCCATGGCGCGATTAACCAGGCGTTCATAGTGCCGGAATAGGCGTCGCGCCCGCTTCGGGTGATCGAGCACTTCGTGCAAAACATCGGCGGCATGCTCGCCAGCCAGGACGGCAAGAAAAACGCCGCTGCTAAAGACCGGATCAATGAAACCGGCCGCATCACCCGCTAGCAGCCAGCGATCACCGGTGAGCTTCTGGCTCCGATAAGAAAAATCCGCCGCGGTGTATACCTGTGACACCCGCCGGCCATCGCCGACGCGATTGCGCACAAGCGGTTGTTCGGCAATCGCGCGTTCGAAAAATCTCTCAGCTGATAGTCCAGACTTTTTGAAGTCCGCCGCCTCCAGCACGACGCCGATACTGGTCCGGTCATTTTCAAGAGGGATGATCCAGAACCAACTGTCCAGCGTGCGCACCATCCGAGTGAGTGTGCCATCGATTCCAGCCTCGCGTTCCACACTTTCGTAGTGCGCAAAAAGCGAGAGCTTTTGCAAATGCTGATAACTTTTCTTCAGGTTAAATTTGTTTCCGACGACTGAATTGCGTCCGCTCGCATCGATTAAATAGCGCGCACGAATGTTTGCGGGAGGTGCTTCCGCACGTCCGGGAACGCGCGGAGGCGCGTTCCTCCGCAAAAAAATTGTCACGCCATCGTCGTCAAAGCTCACGTCATCTACGGGAGTTTCTTCGCAAATTTCCGCGCCCGATTCGCCGGCATGATCGAGCAGCATTTTATCGAATTTGGATCGCGTCACCTGATACGAACGATCAGTCCGGGAAGCGAACCCATCCTTAAAATAAAACTTGGCCGCTTTTTCCCCTCCCGCTTCCGCAATCTCGCCCCCAAATTTTTCGACAAAATGCGCGCGCAATTTTTCCTGCAGGCCGAGCCGGGTAAATGTTTGCATGCTGAAAGGCAGAAGCGATTCGCCGATGTGGAAACGCGGAAATTTTTCGCGTTCGAGCACAATGACACGACGCCCAGCTTTGCTTAGCAACGTTGCCGCGGTGCTGCCGGCGGGGCCGCCGCCGATGATGGCTACGTCATAATTTTCCACCGTCGGAAAATAGCCGACTTCGCTGGGAAGCAAAGTTGTAGCCGCCTCGCTCTGTCGAGGCAAAAAAAGCACGGCGACAGAGCGCTGTGGCAACCCCGCTTGTCTGGGGCGCAAATTCGTATTAACGAAATAACGCTGTGAAATTGATCGACCGTTTCGTCAGCCGCGAACTGATTGTCAGCCTATTGTTCGCGATCTTTGTCCTCAGCCTGGTCCTCGTCGTCGGGAATATTTTCCGCAAGCTCTTGCCCCTGCTCGTCAATCACGATGTCCCGGTCGAATATCTCATTAGTTTTATCGCCTATGTCCTCCCCTTTTCACTCATCTTCACCATTCCGTGGGGGCTGTTGACCGCGATTCTACTGGTATTCGGACGATTGTCGGCCGACAACGAATTAATCGCCCTCCGTTCCAACGGCGTGAGTGTGCCGCGGATTTGCATTTCACTTGTAGCGATCGCGCTGCTTTGCACGGGGATCAGCTTGTGGCTCAACGTGCAGGTCGCACCTGCCGCCCAGGAAAAGTTGCGCTCCAGCCTTTACGACCTGGCGACACGGAACCCTATGGCGCTCTTCGGCAGCGACCAAGTCATCGATGAGTTTCCCGGCCGCAAAATCTATGTCGGGAAAAAAGACGGCAACAAACTGGAGAATATTACCGTCTTCGAAATGAATGAAAAGGCGCTGCCGGTGCGGGTGACGTTCGCGCGAACCGGAATACTGGAAGCCGATCTGCCGAACAAACGGATTCTGATGAGACTTTACGATGCGCGTTACCAGCAGCGCGATGAGAAAAATCCGCTCGATCTGCGCAAAATCCACGACGGCATTAACATGGCTGAGGGCACACTCCCGATCAGTCTCGACGAACTTTATGAGAAAGAGAAAAAGAGGCCGAGCCGTTCTGCTTTGTCCATCACGCAATTGGTTGACCAATTAAAGAGCGCGAACAAACGCGAGCGCAGCGCTAGCCGCACGGAGTTGAACAAGCGCTTTTCAGCCCCGTTTTCGTGTATCGCCTTTGCCCTCGTTGGCGTGCCTCTTGGCATCACCGCGCACCGACGCGAAACCACCATCGGCTTTCTCATGGCTCTGGTGATTGGGTTTTCCTACTTTGTTTTTTGGATCGTCGCCGACACCCTCCGGAATAACCCCAAGGTTCATCCGGAACTATTGGTCTGGTTTCCAAACGTTCTCTTCATCGCCTTGGGAGCGTTTCTCTTTTTCCGGTTGAGTAAGCGCTAACGGGTTACCGAAACGTCGCAGCCGCCGAATCGGCGACGATCATACACCGCCGCTACAACGACCTGCCTGTCCGGCTCGAGGCTTGCCGCTTTTGCCCACTCAGGTATTCTAGACGCTCCGAATGCTGGCGCGTTCGTCTAGTGGTTAGGACACAGCCCTCTCAAGGCTGGTGCACGGGTTCGACTCCCGTACGCGCTGCGTTTTGCGCTCGCGTGTGTAGCGGACTGTCGGCAGTAAAAATTCCAGCTCACCTCCAATTGTCCGAACGCTCCTGGTGGAAGCAAAATGAATGATTTACGTACCTAACGATGGCATGGAAGCAGCTACGGTCTTGTCGCATGCAAAACCCGTTTGTCAGGAGAAACATGCGCCGCGGAGCTGGCCTCGGATTTTTGGCCCTTTTTTTCGCCGGAGCGCTATCTCAACTTCACGCGCAAACGACTCAGACAGTCACCATTACCAGTGTCGTTCCCCAGGTACTCTCGCTCGGGATCAATACGAACGCGGTGACGATGTCGTTTCTGACCACCGACTATAACAGTTCCACCGGGGCGGCGACTAAAACGGTGACGAGCGCCAACACTCTTTCGGTAGACAGCAACAAAAACTGGACGGTAAACGTGAAAGCCAACACCGCGGCGTTCGCGTTCGTACCGTCAGCCGGTGATACCGATCCGTCCAAACCGGCAGGCGACTTTTCCTATAAGCTTTCAACTGCCGGAACCTACACACCTATTACTACAAGCAACGTGGTGGTAAAGACCGGTAATAAAGGTGGGACGTCCACCGCTGGCAATACCTTCAGCATGGATTACCAGCTTGCTAGTAATCTTAATACGGACCCGCCAGGCACCTACACTTTGGCCATTGTTTA
>DATELT010000312.1:0-15453 GCA_035276245.1 Chthoniobacterales bacterium | reverse complement strand
AAAAATATTCCGATTTCGTATACGAATGTTTTTTGGGGCGGCCGGAGCGAGATCAAGCCTTCGGAAATTTCGCCGATGATTTATCGGAATTGGCTGCGCGAGATGACGCCGCAGGCGGCATGAATGCGGCGGCGGCATGATCGCGCTGATTGAAAAAGTTCGCAGCGGCAACGATCTTTCGGCCCTCGATGTTCAGGAAGCAGTTGCTTTCTTGCTCTCTGATTCGACCGAAGCAAAAACCAAAGCCGATTTTCTCACGGCGCTGCATGAGAAGGGAGAAAGCGCGAGTGAAATCGCCAACTTCGTCCGGGTGCTACTCGAGCGCGCAATTCCATTGGAGATCGACGGCGCCGGGAGACCAATCATTGATGTCTGTGGGACCGGGGGCGACGGCGTTGATCTCTTTAATGTTTCGACGGCTATCACGTTTATCTTGGCGGCGGGCGGGGCGACGGTGGTGAAACATGGCAATCGCCGCGTCACCTCGCGCAGCGGCAGTGCGGACGTTTTGGAAGCGCTCGGTATCGCAATTGACTTGGAGCCGGGGGATCTGCGCGAATGCATCAAGCGGCTCGGCTGCGGATTTGTCTACGCGCGAACTTATCATACCGCGTTTCGGGCCATGGCGGAAATGCGTCTGCGTCTGGCCAGGAAACATCAACGCACAATTTTCAACTTGCTCGGTCCGCTGTTAAACCCCGCGCGCCCGAAACGGCAACTAATCGGCGTTTTTGCTCCTCACTTGACCAGACTCTTCGCCGAGGTTTTGCGACAACTCGATTGCGAACGCGCCTGGATTGTAAGCGGAACCGCAGTCGATGCGCTTGCCCTCGACGATGTCTCGACGATTGGACCGACATCGATCGCGGAACTTGATTCGGGTAAAATTAGCTCTGCGGTCCTGGATACGCGCTGGCTTGGGATTCCACAGGCGGCGTTGCCGGAATTAATCGGTGGCGACGCCAGGACAAATGCAGAAACGATTACGCAAATTCTGGCGGGCACGGAAACGGGGCCGAAGCGCGATCTCGTTGTCGTCAATGCGGCGGCGGGTTTTGTCGTCGCCGGTTTGGCCAACGAGATGAATGCTGGAATTGCAATGGCGCGCGAGGAGATTGAATCCGGTCGCGCCTTGGAAAAACTAAAGGCACTGCAGAATTACAGGGTGTAGACAATTCCAAATTTCGGCAAGCGATGCGGTCGCCCTACAGTTATAGGAACTTTTAGTGAAGGGGCGGACGCGTGGAAGCGCCTCTCTTCAGCCTACGAAAATCCTTCGCGATACAATTGATCGAGATTTCTCAGCAATGTTACGGCGAGAATATTTCGATCGACTGGCCCGCCGAGGACGATGGCAAGCGAGGTTGCGCGCTTGCGCAGTTCTTCGGGAAAGTGGCCCGGCATCTGGTTCACGTTGACGCCGATACCTACAACGGCGAGGTGCTGCGCACCGGGTTGAGCCCGCATTTCTACCAACACCCCGGCGACTTTGCGTCCATCAATATAGACGTCGTTAGGTGGTTTGATTGTCGCTTTGCAGAGACACGCGCTTTCAAGTGTGCAGGCAATTCCCTTAACCGCCCAGTTCACCAATCGCGCCGAATCCTGCACGGCAACGTTCGGTCGGAGCAGAATAGAACACAGAAGTCCTTTTCCGGCCGCCGATTCCCAAACGTTGCCACGTTGCCCGCGCCCTGCGGTTTGGTGTTCGGCGAAGACGACGAGACCTTCCCCAGCACCTGCGTTCGCCATCTGAGCCACGACATCGCTGGTCGATGTTGCCTCATCCAGCACGATGATTTCCCTTCCAATCGTGCAGTGACCGAGCCCGGCGCGTAATTCCGCCGCGCTCAACCAATCAGCTGCCAACATGCGTTAGCTCAAGCGAGATATCGATGGCCCGCGGCGAATGGGTCAGGGCCCCGACTGAAATGTAATCGACGCCAGTGGCGGCAATGCGCCGAACCGTTCTTAAATTGATCCCACCGCTGGCCTCGAATTTCACACCCTGTTTGCGACCGAGCGCGATTGCTTCCCGCATTTCCGCCGTCTCCATGTTGTCGAGCAGGATGACATCGACGCCGGCCATTTGCACCAGTGCCCGGACTTGTTCGAGATTTTCGGCTTCCACTTCGATCTTCATTTCGGGGTTCTGTGCCCGTGCTTGCCGAATTACCGTTGCCAGTCTTACAAGATCTCGTTCCGCCACGAGATGATTGTCTTTTACTAGAATGGCATCGAACAAACCAAAGCGATGATTGGTGCCGCCACCAGCCACGACCGCAGCCTTTTCCAGTGCGCGCAAACCCGGCGTGGTCTTGCGCGTATCCATGATTTTGGCCGGATTTTTTCCGATCGCTTCCACATATTCGCGGGTCAGCGTTGCAATCCCGGAGAGTCGCTGCAAGAAATTCAGAGCCACCCGTTCGGCGGTAAGAATGCTCCGGGCTGCGCCTTGAATCCTGAGAATCGTTTCACCGCCGAGCACTGCGGTTCCGTCCGTTAGTTCTACCGAAACTTTTAGCGCCGGATCGACCCGACGAAACACCTCTGCCGCCGGCATTGTCCCAGCGATAATGGCCTTTTCCCGCGACAAAATGCGGGCCTGAGCGCGGCTATCGGCAGGCACAAGCAAAGCAGTTGTTATATCGCCCGGACCAATATCTTCACGGAGCGCGAGATCAATCGGATCAGCCTCTGCCATTTTTGCGACACCAGCGGGAGAATGTTCCAATGCCCATTGGGTTGCAGGCATAACCCGGCATTTTAAACCGCACCCTCACCAGCTTGCTATCAAACTCGGCTGGAGACGATGCGCAACGGAGGATTTTTTGGCCCCTTGAAATGGGAAAAAAAGATTCGGGCAGCGCACGCCAAGGAGAAACAGCAAATACAGCCACGTGCGACTACCCGAATCGCCTTAACCTGACTCCTTTGACAGCAGGATTTTCGGCGCCGTTCGAAAATTCTCGGGTTTTTACGAAAAAATTTCGGTCTCTATAACCCTAGCTCCGCCTGGGCAGTGGCTGCTTGACGGGAGGCCTCGTCCCTGACCTCCTGCAAGAGCGATTTGAACTCGCACTTTTCCAAAGCTGCGATGAGTCCCGGGTAATCCGGCCGAATCCGCAGTTGATCGATCGGCACCGGCAGAGCCGTCTTGCAATCCAGTTCAACCATTTTTCGGTTCCGGAGGACTTGGACCCGTCCGTTTTGCAACTTCTCACGGCTTTTCAGGCTCCTTACCGCCCCCAGATTGGCGAGTAGCGACTCCAAGCCGCCATGTTCCAGAATCAATCCGGCTGCCGTTTTTCGCCCAATCCCGACGCCTGGGATGTTGTCCACGGTGTCGCCGGAAATCGCCAACACATCGCCAATCAATGTTGGCGGGACGCCCCATTTCTTGGTAACTTCACCCTCTCCGAGCAAGGCAAACGCGTCCTTCGGCGAAGCCAGATCGGCCTTAGCCGTGGTGTACACTTTCACGCACGGGCCCACCAGTTGGTAAAGGTCCTTGTCGTTCGTCGCCAGGACCACCTCGATGTCCTTGTTGCAAGCGGCGATGGAATAACACCCCATCAGATCGTCCGCTTCGGTGTCAGGAAGCGAAATATTGGCGAACCCAAGTAACCGCGTAATCGTGCTGCGAATGAAATCGAGCTGCGGGATCATCGGCATCGGCATTTCCTTGCGTGTTTCCTTGTAGCTGGGTTGCAATTCTACCCGGCGCTGAGGTAAGCCTTCGTCCCAAAAGACCGCGCCCAATTCTGGCTGCAAATGTTTCACCATTAATCGAAGTGTCTTAGTGAAGCCGAAAATGGCATTGGTCGGTTCGCCTCGTGAATTGCTCAGGTTCGGGATCGCGAAGAATGAGCGGTAGACGTAGTAATGGCCGTCAATCAGGAGAAGCTTCATCCCTGATCTGGATTCTGGACGCGGCTTATTCCATGATCAAGCGATGGCCGACCAATGGATCATTCGAGTGGAGGGAAAAGAATACGGCCCGGCCGATCTGGCGACATTACAAGAATGGAAAACTGAGGGACGGCTGCTGCCGAGTAATGCCGCCCGCTTAGCGGATGTCGATCTTTGGAAGACTGCGGCCGACATTCCGGGTTTATTTCAAATCGAGCAACCGCCGATTCAAACAGGGGGCACCGCTCACCGGTCATCAGTCACCGGTCAGGAAGCAGCAATCAAAGATCAGAAAACGGTCACCAGGTCTACAACTCGAAACATTCTCGCCGAAACCTTCCAAATTTATTTTCGCGGATTCTTTCAATTTCTTGCGCTGACATTGCTGACACTGGTCCCTTCGCTTTGCAGCCAATTCACCGGCGCGATGGTCGAATCGGCGCCAGGTGTGAACGTCGATTTTCGCTCGCTGGTCACTGCAGCTTTCAGCGTGTGTATGTTTGTGCTCACGCTTGTGCTCTGGCCGGTTTATGTCACTGGCATTCAGATTCTCAGCGTCGAATTGACCGCCAGGCGACGGGTTAGCTTGCTCAGCATTCTCAATCACGCCGTCAAATATTGGCCGCGTGTGGCGGGACTCTGCATTTTTGTTTATGCGATTTTCGGTCTGATTACCGGTTTCGGCCTGGCCGTCTTGATCATGATGCTGACTGCCGCCGTGTCCGGATCCTTGTTTACTATTATCCTGGCGCTCGGCCTGGCCGCTTTTCAAATCTGGTTGTTCGCACGCTTTTTCATCAACGTTTTGTTCTGGCAACAATTCGCCGTGCTCGAAAATGCGACCGCAGTCGATGCATTGCGGGCCAGCCGAAATCTTGCGCGCAGCGGCCGCGATCTTCACTGGTATCAACGCCCGCTTTGGCGTGCCGCGATCATTGTGTCCATTTGGTACGCCTTTGTCATCGCGATTGAAGGCGTGGCTTATTGGCCAAGATTCGTAGCCGAATGGCCGTTAATTCAAGATTATTACAACCAATTGATATCGACGCAGGATCCGCAGGCGATTTTGCAAAAAATGATGGCCAGCGCTCCACGAAACCAGGCGATCAATTTTTTCGAACTGGGTTGGAGTATCTTGCTCAGAATCGTCCAACCACTCCTCGGCATCGCATTCGTCCTCCTTTATCTCGACAGCAAAAGCGACCACGAGTCTTAGAATTTGCCGCGCCTCAATCGAGCCCGAGTTGACAGCCCAACAGTGGCCTGAATCTGACAACGCTGCGCCCATAGCGTATCATCCCGACTTGCGAAGACGACGAGGATCTCACGATTACCGTGCGGCAACCGATCTGGCTTGAGTGATCAACGACCTTTGGCGAGATCCCTCGCTTGTGCTCGGGATGACAGAAACGGAGATGTTTTTCTCTGCATCGGTTAACGATGTTAAGACTGCTTTTTACAAATTCTCTGAAAAGGAGAACGGAGAGGCGAGGCTTTCGCTGAGTCTGAGGTACGGCAGCAAAACGTGCCGTCCCCCGAGATTTCCACAAGTGGAACGAATTATATACGCCGCCAAACCCTTCGCGAGAAAGCAGGATCGCCGTGGCGTTTAGGGCCGGTTCATTTTTGCCTCTTGGCTCTGCAAGATTAACGGTGCAATTTGGCGATAGAATCGCGTCACGTAGACCAGATAGACCGCAAACGACAACAACTGGGCGGCGATCAACCAGACGTGGCCGGAACGCTCGAGGAAATAATCCGACCAATGGCTGATGGCGAGTGCGCAAACGAGATTAAAGAAGAAAAAGCACGGCATTAACAGCCGGATGTTGAGTAATTGGTCATCCCAGGTTCGTTGATAGAGCGACCGCTCGGCTTCGGTAGTCGCTTCCTGCAGTCGAGCTCGAATCAGGCGCAAGTCGTAGACGAAAAGCAGGCAAACGAATGCAGCATAGACAGTGCTCAGACGGAACCAGGCCAGCGGGCGTTGAAGCCGGGTGAAAAGGATGGCTTCGCCCAGAGCGCATGCAATGTAGAAGAAGTTGTGGCCGAATTCGAGTGGCCATTTGATGAGAGTGAGCGTGTGGATGATCGAGCGCGACCAAAAGATGCAAATTATGCACAATCCCGCGCTGAGATAGAGAAGCGACGGCCAATTGTTCAGCGATAAGGCGGTCCGCGCATTCTCGGTCAGAAAATAGAGCGCAACACCCTGAATGATGCTGGCGAGAGTGAGCTCAATATTAACAATGTTGGCGTCGAGTTCGCGGCGGGAAAGACTCATCCGACGACAATATGGCGTGCCTGGAGGGATTCGAACCCCCAACCTTCTGATCCGAAGTCAGAAGCTCTATCCAGTTGAGCTACAGGCACAAAGGTAATGAATGGTGACTGGTGATTAGTGACTGGCGGCGGCCAGCATTTACCAGTCACTGATCACGATTCACATGAAGAAAAGAGGGTGGTCAACGGGACTCGAACCCGCAACAACCAGAACCACAATCTGGGGCTCTACCATTGAGCTATGACCACCGGCCTGACTCAGATTTTAGGTTTGAGATTTACGATTGCAAAGGCAAAGGTCCAAGCCGGACTTGTGCTATCGAGTCGGATTGGGCGCTTATTTGCCTTCGGCAGTTCCGCGGTTGGCACACTCTTCGCTCCCAGCGACTCTGTGGTGCTTCTCCTTAGCATTGCAACAGGCGCCGGCTCGGTTATTCTAGCCGTTCGTCCCCGCATGACCCGACTTGGTTCGCTTCTGCTCGCTGGCCTGTTAATCGCCGTTGTCACGGCGCAAGCTCAGAGTGATAATCCAAGTGAGACGTTTCTCAAAGCTTACATGACCGCGCAGCAGGGCGAGAAGCTTGAGCGCGACGGTCAATTTACCCGGGCGCTCGCGAAATACCGTTTCGCGGGGAGCCTGCTCGAAGAACTCAAGAAAACACATTCGGATTGGCAGCCAGCGATTGTGGAATATCGGAGTCGGAAAGTGTCGGAATGTATCCTGCGAGTGCAAAATAAATCCGGGACGCAGCAGGACCTGGCCGCGACCAACGCGCCGCCGGCTGAGGCACAGCCTCCATCGCAGCGTTCGACCGAACCGACAGTCGATATCGGGGCGGCGAAATCGAAGATGCCGATCATTGTGCAGTCGGCGACTGAGCCCTCCCCCGTTCCAGCCCAGAAGGAAGTCGCGGCAGCAGCTCCTGCCGCTAACGAGAACGCCATCAAGAATGCAACGCGAAAGTTGCGCGAGAAAGTTGATCAATTGGAAGCGGAACTCCAGCACTCGCGCTCCAAGGTTACCCAGGTGGAAGACGAAAAAGAAAAGCTGAATTCAAAGCTAAAGGAATCGAATTCGAAGCTGGAAAAGGCACAACAGGACTTTGATCGGTCGAAGGAAGCGGAGAAAAACGTGCGCGGTCAATTGGCCGATGCGCAGGCGTCGTTGAAGAAAATTCAGCAAACCAGCAACGCCGATCAAAAAGCGCAGGAGGCATTGAAAGGCGAGGTCGCACAGTTAAAACATGCCCTCGTTGCCGCGGAAGAAGGCCGAGCGGCGGCGGAAAAAGATCGCGATTCGCAGAACGCCAAACTGACTGATGCGAATTCGCGAATCGCCCAGATGACGAAAGAACGTGATTCGCAGGACTCCAAATTGGCTGATGCCAACACCCAGATCGTCCAAGTCACGAAGGAACGCGACTCCCAGAATGCGAAACTGGCCGACGCGAATTCGCAAATTGCCGAGATCACGAAAGAGCGTGACGACGCTCTGGGCCAGCTGGCGGGCTTGAAAGATTCCGAGCGCCGCGTCGCAGGGTTGATGGCCGAGAATACGGAACTAAAGGAGAAGCTGGCGGCTGCGGAACAGACTGTGCGGGAGGTGGGCGAGGATAAGCCGAAGAAAGAGCAGGAGCTAGTCGATGCGAAGAAGCAGTTGGAGGATTTGCGTGCGCAACTGGGCGCGAGCGAAAAGCAGAACAAGGAATTCGAAGTAGCGATCGCCTCGTTGAAGTCGCAATTGGAGGACACTTCATCGCAGTTGGAAAAGGCGAAGTTGACTGGGGCCAACGCCGAGGAGACGGCTAGGATAACGCGCGAAAACCAAATCTTGCGCAACATCGTGGTGCGCGAGCGGCAGGAAGAAGCGCGGCGTGAGCAGGCCAAGAAGTTGATGTTGGCCGAGTTCGATAAGTTAAAGGTCAAGTCGGATACCCTGAACGAACAGATCGCGCTTCTGGCGCAACCGGTGACGAAATTGACCGACGAAGAACTGGCGTTACTGCGGCAGCCGGTGATCTCGATTTCCGACGAAAGTCCAAACACTGTTAAAGCCAGCTTTACCTATGCGAAGCCTTCAACTCCTACCCAGCCGGGCGAACCGATTGTGGAGACGGCGGAAAGCCCGACGCGAGAAGCTACTTCAGAAGGTGGCTTTAAACCGAATGTGCCAGCTGATATGATGGACATTGCAAGGCAGGCAAAGGAAAATTTTGATCGTGGGAAATATCGCGCAGCCGAGCGGCAATATCAGGAACTACTGACGAAGAACCCCAATAATCTTTATTCACTTTCAAACCTCGGCGTAGTTTATTTTCGCACCGGAAAGTTAAAAGCGGCTGAACTCACCTTGAAGAAGGCGATAGCTATCGCACCGAAGGACGAGTTTGCTCATACGACTTTGGGTATCGTTTACTATCGGCAAAGTAAATTCGATGAAGCACTGAATGAACTCACCAAGTCGCTTGCAATTAATCCAAAAAGCGCGGCGGCCCACAATTATCTTGGAATTACCGCCAGCCAGAAGGGCTGGCAAGAAGCGGCGGAGAAAGAAATGCTCGAAGCTATCGCGGTTAAACCTGACTATGCCGACGCACATTTTAATCTCGCGGTGATCTACGCCACCGCCTCTCCGCCGTCAAAAGAATTGGCCAAGCGTCATTACGCCAAAGCTACCGAGCTCGGGGCTGAACCCGATTCCTCGCTGGAAAGGTTGCTGCGCTAGCGCGAGCGCCGGGAGTAAGAGGTCAGCAAGCAAAGACGGCAGTGCATGGATCGGCCGATCCGTACCGCCAGTCCGGGGTTGGACTTAGCCCCGTCGATATAGATAGCCCACGAAAAGAATGAGCGCTCCGTCGCGTAAAATGAGCGCGACGAAGCCTGGGAGTGCCTGCATGGGCGATCGCATCAAATAGATGTAGTAGTTCGAGATACTCAGCAGGAACGCCACTACCAGACAGATCAGGACACACAAGGTTACGGCTTTTCGGTCCATAGACGAGTCGATCTCAATTAACGGGAAACTGCTTCTAGCACCTCCTTTGTAAAGCGGAAGTCCGACCCATCAAACGCCGAATATTTAGAGATCCTTCGGCTTCGCTTAGATGACAAGAATAAAGTGCTAGGCGGGTGCGCCGCCAAGGGCGCCGGGTAGGGGCGGAGTGACGTCAGGGGCGACTACGACCTGTTTCGGCGGTTTCTCGGGCTCCATCTTTTCTCCGCTACGCGCGCTGACGCCCGGTGGCGGGTGGAGCATCCGTCCGTGCTCGATGATCTCTTTGATTTGCGAGCCATCGAGCGTCTCGAACTCGAGCAAAGCTTTGGCAATGGCATCGAGCTTGTCGCGGTTCTCAGACAAAACCTTCTTCGCGATGGTATAGGCTTCGTCGAGGAGCTTGCGCACTTCGCGGTCAATTTCCTCGGCAGTCGCTTCGCTGTAGTCGCGGGCACGTGAGATATCCCGTCCGAGGAAAACGTAGTCCTCGTGGTCGCCATACTCGACCATTCCCATTTTCTCGCTCATGCCCCATTCGCAAACCATGCGTCGCGCTGTCGCCGTGGCCATTTTGATGTCGCCTCGGGCGCCATTAGTGACATCGCCGAAAACAAGCTCCTCGGCGACGCGACCGCCCATGCTGACAGTGAGACTATCGAGCAGCTCGGCTTTGCGATTGGTGTATTTATCTTCTTCTGGCAACCACATTGTGCTGCCTAATGATGGGCCGCGCGGAATGATCGTGACCTTATGGAGTGGCTCGGTGTGCTCGAGTAGCTCGAGCAAGAGGGCATGCCCAGCTTCGTGATAAGCGGTGTTGGTCTTTTCTTTCTCACTCAACGCAAGACTGCGGCGTTCCTTCCCCCAACGCACTTTGTCGCGCGCTTCTTCGAGCTCGGCCAAAGTAATTCCCTTTAAATTCCGGCGAGCGGCGAGCAACGCGGCCTCGTTGATAACGTTGGCCAATTCGGCGCCGGAATAGCCCGGCGTGCCGCGCGCGACCACGGCGAGATCGACCCCTTCGGCCAACTTCACTTTCTTGGAATGGACCCGCAAAATTTCTTCACGACCCTTTACGTCAGGCAAATTGACGGTGATTTGGCGATCGAATCGGCCAGGGCGCAAGAGTGCGGGATCAAGCACATCGGGGCGATTGGTGGCAGCAATGATGATGACCCCCTCCTGGGTATCGAACCCGTCCATCTCAACGAGCAAGGCGTTGAGGGTTTGTTCACGCTCGTCGTGACCGCCGCCGACCCCGTGGCCGCGATGGCGACCGACGGCGTCAATTTCGTCGATGAAAATGATGCATGGCGCCGACTTTTTGCCCTGCTCGAACATATCACGCACGCGGCTGGCGCCGACGCCAACAAACATTTCAACGAAGTCGGACCCGCTAATTGAGAAAAATGGAACGTCGGCTTCGCCGGCAATGGCGCGGGCCAGCAGCGTTTTGCCAGTGCCGGGTGGCCCAACGAGCAACACGCCTTTGGGAATGCGGCCGCCGAGTTTCTGAAACTTCTTCGGGTCGCGCAGAAACTCGACGAGTTCCTGCACTTCGTCCTTGGCTTCCTCGACTCCAGCGACGTCACGGAAGGTGATCTTATTTTTGTCCCGGGCCAGCATCCGCGCTTTCGATTTACCGAAGTTTAGCGCGCCTTTACCGGCCATGCGGATTTGCTGGCGGAACAGAAAATAGAGAACGAGGAGAAAGAGTGCGATGGGGAGAAAACTGAGGAGAGTTTGGGCGAACAGGTTTGATTCGGTCCGGATGGCGGGTTGGATGCCGGCGGCGGCGAGCTTGTCCTGCAGATTGGTATTGTAATTGAGGTAAATGGTCGTGCGGAATTTCACGGCCTGTTCCGCGCCGGCGGTCTGTTTGCGGTAGTAGCCGATGAGCGCCTGAGTAGGCTGGCCTTCCTGGACCAACAAGGTGACGGGTAAGTTTTTGTCGTTAATGATCTGCTTGTTATCGAGCAGCTCGATGAAACGGTTGTAAGGAACGTCCTCAATATTCTGATAACCGCCGTTACGCACGAGCAGAGCCATGCCGATAAGGCCGAAGGCGATCGCGATCAGAACGATGCCGCGCCAGTTAAAATTCGGTTCGTTGTTGCGCTTGTTATCGCGCGAGGAGTTGCGGTCAGGTTGCGCCATTAGAGTTAGTGTGCGGGGTTTTTACCGCCCTGGAAAAGTTACATGAGCAGGTTGTCAATGCAATGAGCAGGAGTCACGCCTGTGGGTTGATTCGACAAGGAATCGGAGGTGATGTTCGATTAGGATGTCCGCCCGCCGAGTTCCGGGGCTGCTGTCGCCTGACTGGCAGCCTAGCCTTTAGAGGGCAACAAGACTGTATCGCCGGGCACAGTCATTGCGTGAACTGGGCGTTGGAGTAAACTTTATACCCAAATTGCGATGGCGGAATTGTTAGCCCAGGTAGCCGATAAAATTGACCGCGCGGTGCAGCGCGTGACCCCTTTTGCCTATCGGATGCAGCGAAAGGGTCGCCGCTGGATGCGCCGCGCCATGCGCAAGCCGCGAAGCGTCTCGGAAGGGCCCAATTTGTTGCCGCTTCTGATTCAAGTCCTGGCTAGTTTTTCGAAAGCGGACGGTGTTTTGCTGGAGGAAGAAATCGACTCCAGCCTCGGATTCCTCCGTTATGATTACCCGGAAGCGGTTTACTCCGAGCTGCGGCAATTGTTCCGCCAGGCGCTTTACGAGCAGCAGGATTTAACGGCGATGGCGCAAAAACTCAGCATTCAGCTGAGCACGGATCGGAAGATCATGCTGGGGGTCCAGCTTTACGATCTGATTTCCCAGGCCGGCCTAAAGCAGGAGCAGGTGGTGCAGTTTTACTCCTTCATGTCCCAACTAGGGATGGCGGCGCAGGCGATCGACATCGTTTATCAACTGAATGCAAGCGAGGACTCCGAGCCTGCCGTTTACCAGCGTGGCGCGTCGCCCTTGGAAGCGATCTCGTTCGGTAACAATGGACAGTCCGACGTGATGTTGAAAAGCCTCGGTGCGAGCGACCGGTTACTGGCATTCCGCTATCACGATTTAATTCTCTTAAAAAATTATACCGCGCAGAGCGTATCGGTGCGCAGCCGCCCCCTCCCTCGTGGCGGATTTTGCCGCATTTACCCGGGCCAACGCATTTTAGTGGGCGATCAGGTGCTCAGTTATCAGGAGCTGGCACAATATTTTAACGCCAAGAAGAATGTCTCGCTTCCCCAAATTTTCATTCGAGTGAACCGCGATTCGGATGAGGTTGAACTGGAGCGCGCGCGCTCCCGTGAAACTGCGCTGGAAGTCACCTTCGGACTAAAAGTGAAAGTGAAAGCGTTAAAAGACGTCGATGCCGAACTGAATGGCAGTCGATTGCGCGCAGGGACGCTCGTCGAAGCCACCTTGCAGGACCGAATCGTTTTCCATAACGACAGCGAGCTTGATCTATTCGATCTGCGTCGTCGGGCCCGGGCGTTGGGCGGTCGCTTTCAACTGAAAGCGTCAAAATCGGAATATCTGGTCTCCAACAATCAGAGCTTGCTCGAAGCCGACGACATTTTGCTTTCTCCCGGAACAGCAGGCGACGTCCTGCTGAAAATTTTCTGTGATTACGACAAGCGCGTCGGCACTTTGGAAGTGCTGGAAGCCGACCGCCCGATCATGGTTGGCGAGAATACCGTCCGCACCGCTTCACCGCTAAAAGATGGCGATACCATTCGCATCGACGTCGGCCAATTCCTGAAGTGCAATTTTTCCGAACGCATCATCGAAGAGGAGCGCAACATTGTTCGCACGCTCGAGGTCAGCGAAGTAACGCATCGTTTCGCCAGCGGCGATGTCGGGCTGGAAGGAATTTCGTTCAGTATAACGCGCGGAGAGCTGGTTTGTGTGATGGGGGCGAGTGGCTCCGGAAAGAGCACATTGCTGAAAGTGCTGGCCGGACAATTGCAACCTACCAGCGGACAAGTCCTGCTCAATGGTCAGTCGCTTTATCCTAACCTCGATGAATTGAGGCGTTACATAAGTTACATCCCGCAGGAAGACGCCTTCGATGAGCATCTCACCATCGGCGAAAATTTGCAGTTCGCAGCGGCGATTCGTTCACCCCATTTGTCGCGGCGCGACCGAACGCGGCGGCTGGAAGGTAAATTAGTAGAACTTGGTTTGAGCGAGCGGCGCGACGCGGTGGTTGGCACCGCAGTCAAGAAAACGCTCAGCGGCGGGGAACGGAAACGACTCAACATCGGTCTCGACATGATTGGGTCGGCGGACGTTTACCTTTTTGACGAACCGACCTCGGGCCTGAGCTCCAAGGATTCCGAGCATGTCATCGAAATCATTCGTTCGATGGCGCACAACAAAATCATCATCGTTACCATTCACCAGCCGAGCTCGAAACTGTTCCAGATGTTTCACAAGGCAATCCTGCTCGACAAGGGTGGTCGGCTGGTCTTTTTCGGAACGCCGACGGAAATGTTGCGCTATTTTGCCGAAGCGGAGCACCAACATCAATTCGGCGCCGATCTCGGGGCCTGTCCATCGTGTGGAACGACGCGGCCGGAATTTATTTTCGACGTCTTGGAAACGCCGCTGCGCGATCTCAGCGGCGACATTATTTACGAGGAGAATAACCGCGGACAATTGGTACCTTCGCGCCGTTATGCCCCGGAGTTTTGGCGAGACAAATACGAGGCGTTTCGACTGATTCAGGACGTTAAGCAGGTTTCGCTGCGCAAGGAACCGGTCGCGCCTTTGCCCGCTGCCGCGCCAGCGCAAAAGAAAAAACGGGTGCCGTTCCGGTGGCATGACGAATGGACCCAACTGCGCACTTTGCTCAAGCGCGCCTTCATTAGCAAACTGCGCAACCGTGGAAATCTGGTCATTACCATCGGGGTCGCGCCGGTACTGGCCTTTTTGATTGCGACGATTTTGCGTTACTCCGACAGCGGCAAGTACGATTTCGCCTCCGCTTACCACATCCCGACGTTTCTCTTTCTCACTTTAATCGTGGCCATGTTCCTCGGCCTGACCAACAGCGCCGACGACATCATCCGCGATCGGGTTGTTCTGCAACGGGAACGCAATATCAATGTTCGGCTGCCGTACTATATTTTTGCCAAAACCGTTTCCCTCGGCGTCTTCGCCCTGGTGCAATGCGTTCTTTTCATCCTTATCGGCAATTACATTCTCGAAATCCGTGGGATGTTTTGGGTTTACCTCGCGATCGTGTTCATGACTGCCATGGGTGGCGTTGCGCTCGGCCTGGTCGTTTCCTCACTCGTGGCCGATCCGAAGACGGCGGCCAACATCGTGCCGCTGGTGTTGATTCCGCAGATCATTATGGGTGGCGCGCTCATTAAGTATGAGGACATGAACCGCAACCTCGCACTCATCTACACCTTCACCCGATGGTTCTCCGAGCATCCGAACAAAGAGCAGAACAAGAAAATGGACAGTAAGTTGGAGGTGCCATTGATCTGTCAGTTCATCGCCATGCGCTGGTCCTATGAGGAGATGATTGTGGCGCAGGCGAAATTGAACCCGATTACACGCCGGCAGGATCGGACCCAACGCGAGATCGATTGGATCGTGGCCCAACACGAGAATACTGCAGAAGCAAAGGCGCGGCTGAACGATTTAAAGGACACCCTGGCAATGCTTTCGGGCCTGGAAGCGAAGACCCCGGATCAGCTGGATCATTACCTGGTATTGATCGACGAGGTGCTCGATCGCAAACATCCGTTCGATCGGAACCAGTTCACGGGCGCGAACGGTCCGGTAACTGGCGAGACGCTGTATTTGAATCAAAAAGTCTCCGACCTGATTTCGAATGCGGAGATGGAACAAAGTGATTATCGCCGTGGGGCACGCCCCAACGTATTTTTCGGTCAAGAGAAGTGGTACCTGGGAATGAAGGTCGACGTCTTCGTTTTCAACACCATGGTGTTGGTCGGCTCGATGTTCGCGCTACTGGGGTTGCTGCACTGGATTTTGCGGCGGCAACTGGAAGTGCGCAGAACATAATTCTCAGGGCATCCCCCAGCGGCAGTCGCGGGACCTCCCAGGAAGTCGCCTTCACTTCAAGGTCAGGCGACGAACCCCAACTTCTGTTCGGGATGACAAAGTTATCGCATCGTATAACATCGAGCATGACCACCAAAACTCATCCGACGCGTCTCATCGTCGCGCCCAGCGATTCAGACGCGGATATGCTTTACGCGACGCGAATTTTTATCGGCGACCCGTTCATTTTC
>DATELT010000311.1:0-7434 GCA_035276245.1 Chthoniobacterales bacterium | reverse complement strand
GAAAACGGAAAGTCGAGGTTGACGAAGGAGGCCGGATTTTATTCAGCGGAATAAAATCTTTCGCTTGCGATCCTACACAGCCGTCGATTTGGAGCGTCGCGATACCTGTATGAAGGGCAGAGCGGCGGCCTGTGTCTTCGTGACATGGAACCGTCTGCTCAGAAACTAACCAAAAAAGCCAAAAGATGAAGAAACTACTACTAAGCATTGCGGTGGCTGTGGCTGCTCCATTTGCGTGGGCCCAAGTCTCGGAGACGACGACTTCGACTACGACAACGGAAGCGGGCGGCACAATCACCGAGTTTACACCTGGCAGTGCCATTGTGTTGAAAGAAACCAGTGGCCCGCGGCGTTATCGCTTCGGCAAGACGGTCACTTATGTGACCAAGAGCGGTAAGACGCTCGACGAAGATACGGCCAGAACCAAGATTAAGGTCGGCGTACCCGTTCACGTCCACTATGTGGGCACGGGCGACGACATGATGGTCGACCGCGTGATTCTCGACGAAGACTAAGATTGGCTAGCGTAGGGAGATTCCGCCTTTGGCGAAGCGTTCTTGAGACTTAACGCGAAGGCGGACTCCTTTTTCCAGGCTGAGATTAGCGGCTCAGTTCGAGCATTCGCCGAATGGGCAATTCGGCCCGTACGCGCAATGGTTCCGGCAAAGTGATTTCAGGCGTAAAATCGCGCAGGGCGTTGAATGCTTTTTCCAGCGTATTCATTTTCATGAAGCGGCATTCGGCGCAGGCACAATGTTCCGTCGGTCCGGGAATAAAATTCTTGCCCGGGATTTCCCGGCGGAGTCGGTGGAGCATGCCGGCTTCGGTGACAATGATGATGTCTTTTGCCGGCGATTCCTTGCAATACGTCACCATTTTCTCAGTCGAGCAAACTTCGTCGGCCAAGATTCGCACCGCCGCCGTGCATTCCGGATGAGCGACGAGCGGCGCGCCGGGATATTCTTCACGAATTTTGCGAATGCTGCGCGCGGTGAACTCGACGTGGACATAACAAGTGCCCTTCCATAAATCCATTTTGCGCCCAGTCCTTTCCATTACCCACGCCCCTAGATTTTGATCGGGCACGAACAAAATGTTGCGATCGGCCGGGGCAGCCTTAACGATTTTCTCAGCATTTCCGCTGGTGCAGATAACATCGCTGAGTGCTTTCACCCCTGCGCTGCAATTGATATAGGCGATCACGTAATAATTTTTGTCGACATTCTTTTTCAAAAAGCCGGCGAGGGCCGGCGGCGGACAGGATTCCGAAAGTGAACAACCCGCATCGAGATCGGGCAGAACAACGTGCTTAGTGGGATTAATGATTTTCGCGGTCTCGGCCATGAAATGCACGCCACAGAAAAGGATGACTTCGGCATCGGTTTTGGCCGCCTGATAACTCAGCCCGAGGGAATCGCCGACGAAGTCGGCTACCTCCTGAATTTCCCGTACCTGATAATTGTGCGCGAGGATGACGGCGTTGCGTTCGCGTTTCAGTTCCGCGATGTCCGCCGCCAGGTCAATGCCGTAATTAATACCCGCGGTTACCACTGGCTAATATCGGGCAAATTCCCGCGCACTCAAACAGCCCGTTGGAGGACGGGGCTCTGCGATGGCGAAAGGGAGGGACGCGCTTTAATGCCAGTCCGGCTAGGACCGCGTTCGGACGAGCGGAAGCTCGTCCCTCTAAAAAGACGTCAATCTCTTGCAGGATCAATCGGCTTGCGACAGATTCGGCCCCCTCCACAATAAGACGCGAATGAAAAAACATGCCCTTGGTTTCATTGGTGCGGGCAAACTCGCCGGCTCCGTGATCCGCGGGTTGCTCCTCAAGAATTTTTGCAAGGCCGATGCGATCATTGCGAGCGAGCCCAATACGGAAACGCGCACACAATTACAGAACGAGTTCGGCATATCATTCACCACCACCAACACAGAGGTTGCGGAGAAAGCCGAAATTCTTTTCCTGGGTGTGAAACCGCAAATGGTATTGCCGATATTGCGTGAGCTCGGTGGCGCGCTCGTCGACAAGCTGGCGGTTTCGTTCGCGGCCGGGATTCGCATCGCCCAAATGGAATCGGTGACACCGGCGCGAATCATGCGGGTGCTCACAAACACGCCGAGCGCAATCGGACGCGCCGCAACTGCGTTCGCCCGCGGATCCCGCGCAACGGATCAAGATCGGGAGAAAATTCGGGCGATGTTCAGCGCAATCGGGCTGGCGGTGCAAGTCAATGATGAACAAATGGACGCCGTAACCGCGCTGGCAGGCAGCGGTCCAGCATTTGTTTATTCCATGATCGAAGCTCTCGCACGTGGAGGCGAGAAAATGGGATTGACCAAACAGTCGGCGCTGCGACTCGCCGCTCAAACTGCGCTAGGTGCCTCCGACCTGATGATTACAACCGAAAGATCGCCAGCCGATCTAATTAAGATGGTGGTAACGCCCGGCGGAACAACCGCGGCCGGTTTGCGTGTAATGGACGAACGCGGCATCGCCGACGCGATTGCCGATGCAGTCAAAGCGGCAACGGAACGCGGCCAGGAAATGGCACGAGAAAATCGGTAGCCGCCCTGCTCTGGCTGCCGCGCAGTACTTGGCGCAGGCGGGTCAGAGTGTCTTTTTCACGGCGACAAAACGCCGCGCTATAGCGCCTGCTGCATCACCACGATCGGGGCTTCACGTTCAAACCAAATCTCAAACGCGAGCGCGCCTTGATGCAACAACATGGTCAATCCGTTGGCAGCCCGCGCCCCCGCTTCGACAGCGGCCGCTACAAATCCCGTGCGGCTATCACCATAAACTGTGTCGTAGATCATCAAATGCGGCGCCAGCAATCGCGCCGGAATCGGCGACGAATCGCTGCGATTGAGCCCAAGCGGCGTGGCATTCACGATGAGATCCAGGTGAGCAATTTGGAACCGTATGGACGGCTCTTCCCACGGGATCGCCTGCAGGCGCGCCACCGGTCCCAAAACCCTCGGACCGGCGAAATAATCGCGCAGTTCTTCCGTCAATTGCTTTGCTTTCTCGACGGTGCGGTTGGCAATGACGAGGCGCTCGCAGTTTTCCTTTGCGCATTGGAAGGCGATCGCGCGCGCGGCGCCGCCGGCGCCCAAGAGCATCACCCGCAAATCGCGCAGATCGACCGCGAACTCCTGCCGAATCGCGCGCGCGAATCCCCTGCCATCGGTGTTGTAACCACGAAGCTTGGCCTTCTCCATCTTGATTGTGTTGATTGCGCCTATGCGTTTGGCGTTCTCTTCGATTTCGTGCACGAACGCGCACGCCGCGATTTTGTGCGGCACGGTGAGGTTCCCGCCAACGAAATCGAGCGCACGAATCAGTTTTAGCGCTTCGCCCAGGTCAGTCGGCGAAATTTGAAAGCGACCGTATTGCATGTCGATCTTGCATGCCTCCAGCGCTGCATTTTGTATTTGTGGCGACAAAGAATGCGCCACCGGATCGCCCAGCACGCCGAGGCGGATTGGGGGATTGATCGCCTTCCACTTTTGCAAATTAGCAAACGTGTAAATTTGGTTTGCGGCTCTCTTTTTCACTTCATCCCGAGTAGAGCGAGGGATCTCGCACAGGCCCCTCGATCACACAATATAGCTAGCCTTATCAACACGATTTCGTGGGATCCTTAGCTTTGCTCAGGTAGTGTAGTATCGAACTGGCAAGGTTGTCGACCTGACCGTTCATCGCTAGCGTTCAACGAGATAATGAACAAAACCGCCGATGTCACCGCTCCATCCGACTTCATCCGCGACATCGTGGCGGGTGATTTGCGGACTGGAAAACACACCAAGATTGTCACCCGCTTTCCACCGGAGCCGAACGGTTATCTTCATATCGGTCATGCCAAGTCGATCTGCCTGAACTTCGGGATCGCGCACGAGTTCAACGGCGTCTGCAACATTCGGATGGACGACACCAATCCGACCAAGGAAGAAACCGAGTATGTCGATTCCATAATGGCGGATGTGCACTGGTTGATCGATGGATGGGCCGACAAACATCTTGGCGGCGCACCGCTTTATACCTCGGATTACTTCGATCGCCTTTACCAATTTGCCCTCCAATTGATCGACAAAGGCAAAGCTTACGTCGACGACATGACGGCGGAAGAGATCGACGAGTTTCGCCGTCTCGGAAAAGAAAGCCGATTTCGCAATCGTCCCATTGCGGAAAATCGCGACCTGTTTCAACGAATGAAAAATGGCGAATTTCCCGACGGGAAACGGACGCTGCGAGCGAAGATTGACGTCAACGCGCCGAATGTCTGGCTGCGCGATCCCGTGCTTTATCGCATCCGGCACGCCTCCCATCACCATACCGGCGACAAATGGTGCATTTACCCGATGTACGATTGGGCTCATACCCTGAGCGATTACATCGAAGGTATTACCCATTCTGTTTGCACTCTCGAATTCGAAGTGCACCGGCCACTTTACGACTGGATTTTGCAGGCACTCGAGTTGTCGCCCCCAGTACCGCATCAATACGAATTCGCACGGCTGAATCTTACTTATACGGTGATGAGCAAACGCAAATTGATCCAGCTCGTTAATGAGAAGTTGGTCAATGGCTGGGATGATCCTCGCATGCTAACGATTTCTGGACTTCGCCGCCGTGGAGTAACAGCGAGCGCGTTGCGCACGTTCGCCTACAATATCGGCATCACAAAGTACCCAAGCATGACCGACATGGCCGTCCTCGATCATACCATTCGCGAGGAGTTCAATCGCACCGCTGAACGCAGGCTCGTTGTGCTTCACCCAATCAAGGTGGTGCTAACAAATTATCCAGAAGGAAAAGTGGAGGAGCTGGAAGCAGTGAATAATCCTGAAGATGAGAGCGCGGGTAGACGGAAGGTGCCGTTCGGGCGCGAACTTTTCATCGACGCAGCTGATTTCATGGAAACGCCACCACCGAAATATTTTCGGTTAAAGCCTGGCGGCGAGGTGCGGCTGAAGTACGCTTACATCATCAAGTGCGACGAAGTAGTGAAGGACGCTTCCGGCAATGTGAGCGAGTTGCGCTGCACTATCGACTTGGAAAGCAAAGCGGGCGGCGCCACTTCTAATCGGAAAGTAAAGGGGACGATCCATTGGGTCAGCGCCGCACACGCGCGCGACGCCGAAATCCGACTTTATGACCGGCTCTTTTCCACACTTGAACCTGACGCAACCGGTGATTTCAAATCTTCCATCAATCCGAACTCACTTGAAGTGGTTACCGCCAAATGCGAACCGGGCTTGAGCGAAGCTGTTCCCGAGGAGCGCTATCAATTTGAACGCCTCGGCTACTTCACCCTCGATCCGGATTCAACCGCTACCAAGCAAGTCTGGAACCGCACGGTGACCCTGAAGGACACGTGGGCAAAGGTGGAGGGACGGGCTCTGTCCCGTCCCTAACATTCGGGACGACACGGAGGTCGTCCCTCCATCAGAAAGCCGCTAGCGCGCGATCAATTCGAGCGAGCACTTTTTCTTTGCCCAGAACTTCCAGCAAATGATATAGGCTGGGACCGGCGTTACTGCCGGTTACAGCGAAACGAGTCGGATGCACTATCGCGCCAACTTTCACCCCAAGCTTTTCTGCGGTCGCTTTCATCACCGTTTCAATTTCGGTCGCTGAAAAGTTCTCCATTCCGGCGAAAGCTTCGCGCATGGCCGCAAGTCGCGGCTTATTCTCAGCTGTGAGATTTTTGGCGATGCCTTCCGGGTTGTATTTGAAATCATCGTCGAAGTAGAAGCCGCAGTAAGCCGGCAGCTCTTCAAAGGTATTGATCTTGCCTTTGCAGGTTTCGAGCGCGGCCACAATGTAATCATCGGAGAAGTTCTCCAATTTCACGCCGCCGGATCGCAGCGCATTCCGGGCAAACTCTTGAAACCTATCGTCAGGTAACTCCCGCGCATATTCGCCGTTGAGCCAGTGCAATTTATCCGGATCGAATGTTGCGTGGCTGCGCACAATTTTGTTGAGGTCGAAAATCTTCACGATCTCCTCGATCGATATTTTCTCCCGATTGTCTTTTGGTGACCAACCGAGCAGGCAGAGATAATTGCGAACCGCTTCCGGTAAAAAGCCCCTCTTGATATAATAGTCCACGCTCGCACCCTGATCGCGCTTGCTCATCTTTGAGCCATTCCGGTTCAGAATTAGCGGGATATGCGCATAGCGAGGCGGCGTAACGCCAAGGGCACGAAGAAGCTCAATGTGTTTCGGCGTGTTCGAAAGATGATCTTCCCCTCGAATTACGTGTGAAATTTTCATCTCCATGTCGTCAATCACGTTGACGAAATGGAAAATCCACGAGCCATCGGGACGGCGGATGGTCATGTCAGGGTGGATTTCCTCGTTCGAAAGATCGAAATCGATTTTGCCACAAACGAGATCGTCGACCACGACATGTTCGCGGGGCGAACGAAAACGTAATGCACCCTGGTCGTCAAAGATGTGACCGGCATCCTGCAGTTTCTTCAAGTGACGCTCGTAAATTTCGTTCCTCTGACTTTGAAAATAGGGCCCGAACTCTCCGCCAACATGCGGCCCTTCATCCCAATTCAGTCCGAGCCATTCTAAGCCCTCGTAAATGGCCGCCGCGGCCTCTTCGGTGTTGCGGGCGCGATCAGTATCTTCCACCCGCAAGACAAATGTGCCGCCGTGATGTCGAGCAAAAAGCCAGTTAAAGAGCGCGGTCCGCGCTCCGCCGATGTGCAGGTAACCGGTTGGCGATGGAGCAAAACGAACACGCACATCATTCATCGAAACATCTTAGTCACGGATTACGAATCTGGAAAATGACGAAACTCTAAGCTTGGAAGGAGAAAAATGACGACGCGCCTTAAATTTTGAATCTCGCCCTTCTTTTCATGTTGCCTTGCGCTGTCGTGACAATGATATCACGACGGCGCCAAACCCGATTCCGCTGGTCCCGCAATCACCTGGATCTGCGCTTGCGGTACGATTTTTCAACTTCGCCAATAAGCGATCGTAACACCTGGTGGGGGTCTGGCCCTGGCCTGTCTTTTGATCCTCGCCACCGAATATCGCATAATCAAAACCGGTGTGCGGATCCACACGCAGATAATCATATGGATTTTTTGTGTCCCAGAAGAGCGCAAGCGGCAACGCCCCGCGCGGAATGCGTGCACCCAAAACGTAGGAGCTATAGAGGGAAAGTTTTGTCTGAAAAAGAGTCGCCGCGGTCATACTCGCGAATCCGACGAGAGGGTTGTTTGTCAGGGATGGCGGCACGATCGAACGTGATCCAATGACCATTCGCCTTCACTCGTCGCCTTTTTGCATCGAACTTGCCCGCGGCGGTCTTTTCAAAGACATGGGAGCGATCGCTGGTATGCCCCGTGTCTCTAATTGCGGCGCGTTCCCGTTCGATCAAAGCCACGCTCAAGCCGCTCTGTTTA
>DATELT010000310.1:0-3983 GCA_035276245.1 Chthoniobacterales bacterium | reverse complement strand
TCATCGCTTGCAATCCCGCAATGAGGATTACGAAGCTGACCACCATCGCCAGCACCGGGCGCTTGATGAAGAGATCGGTAAACGATTTCATGTTGTGCTTCTAACTACGAATCGGCCGGCGTCGGATTCAATTGTGGCTTCGGTGCGAGATCATTGTTAATGGTGACCGGCATTCCGTTGCGCAACTTGAATACGCCCGTGCTCACGACCACGTCGCCTGCTTTCAAACCCTCCGTAACAGAAACAAAATCACCGCGCGATTCGCCGATTCGCACAAATGCTTGTCGCAAGTCCTGCGATTCTTTGCCGGTCTTCGGATCCTTTTTCTTATCAATGACGAAGACCGAATTGCCATATGGCGCATAAGAGACTGCGCTGCCTGGAATCACCAGGGTTTTCTTCTTCTCCGGCAAGTCCACCTCGACCTTTACAAACATTCCCGGTTTCAAAATGTGGTCAGGATTTTCAAGAGTCGCTTGCACACCGACATTGCGGGTCACTGCATCGACCATCGAATTGATCGCGGTGAGCTTTCCTGTGAATTCCCGGCCCGGCAAAGCATCGGTGCGCACTCGTGTTTCAAAGCCGGTCCCGAGCTTGGGCAGCTCCTGCTGCGGCAGGGCAAAATCGACATAGACGGGGTCCAGCGCTGTCAACTGCACAATGGGCGTTCGCGCGTCGATCGATTGACCAACGTTAACCTGACGAATGCCAAGCTGCCCATCGAACGGCGCGCGCACCTGTTTCTTGGTGATAAAGGCACGCATATTATCGACCGATCCTTGTTTCTGCCCAAAGGCCGATTGGGCCGCATCCAGCTCCTGCTTTGAAATGACTTTTCGCGCGGCGAGATCTTGTGATCGTTGCAAATTTGCCCGCGCCAATTCCAAGTCGGCTTCAGCCGTGTGTAACTGCGCTTCTTCCGCCGATGAATCGAGTTTCAATAGCACGTCGCCTTTTTTGGCGTCGCCACCATTTTGGAAATTGATTTGCGCAACCACCCCGCCGAGCTCGGTTGAAACCACCGCGCCCTGAACGGCTGAGACCGAACCGATTGCTGAAAGCACCGGCGCCCAATCCTCTTCTTTCGCCACCGCGCTCGAAACTGTTGTCGGCGGCATCACCATTGGAGTGCTCATCATTTTACCGATTTGCATCCCCTTAATTCCAAAGAGAATCACGATAAGCAGCACCAGGCCGGCGATCGCTTTTGTAATTGGGCTGCGAACGAATCTCATTTTCTTTCTAGCAACAGGTTTCGCTATGTCATGCATACGCTGGTTCGCCCTCCGGCTTGAACAAAAGTCGCCAGAGCCTCCGGGTGACGTCCAACTGACGCGCCCGTCTCTCTTCTTCGGTCATTTCCTGCGGTTGCAAAACGTCATACATCAACATTCCGCGGGCGACCGCGAATATTAATTCCGACAGCTCGTTTGGCGCTAACCCCGCGTTTTTCCCTTCCGGCGAACGCGCGATCAAATCGGTGACGCCGTCCATCGAGGTTTGCA
This sequence comes from Chthoniobacterales bacterium, assembly GCA_035276245.1. Classification (GTDB taxonomy): domain Bacteria; phylum Verrucomicrobiota; class Verrucomicrobiia; order Chthoniobacterales; family UBA10450; genus AV69. The sequence goes on along the minus strand of DATELT010000310.1, from coordinate 2,475 downwards.
AAACATCGCGTACCAGGTTTGCCACCTGCGGATTGCGAGAGGCTTCGGCGTAAAGGTCGACCACGAAGGCCGACAGCACTTTCGGCGAATTTTCGCAGCAATGAGCGGTAAACAGGATTTCGAGCGACTCAAGCAAGGTTGGGGCTTCACGCGCACGTTCCAGCACTTCTTGGATCTCCTTTTTGTGCCGATCGGCCATGGCCGCGATGACGGCTTCCTTATTTTCGAAGTAGCGGTAGATCAGACCGACGCTGATGCCGGCTTCGGCGCTGATATCGTGCATACTGGCTTGGTGAAACCCGTGTTTGGCGAAGCAGACGAGGGCGGCGTCGAGGATTTGGGAGCGCCGATCGAGGGCGGGATCGAGGTGGGTCTGGGACATGGCACGGTAAGATGAATGAACGTTCATTCATTGTCAAGAGCCTACCTTTCCCCCTATTATATAGGGGATTATAGGACCGTAAGACCGCGGCACTCTGGGGAGCACAGCCTGCCAGCCTGTAGCCATTCGGCAACTTGCCGAATGCATGCTTCCTGCCTCGATCGTATTAGCAACCCAGGTTCCCGGCAAGCTGCCGCGAACCACAGGCCAGCGGCCTGTGCTCCCCAGAACTCGATCTCTCCGTATTGAGTGTTGGACGTTGAGCGTTGGGCGTTGGACGTTTTCGCGATGGAGCGGAGCATTCCGTTAATCGAACCAGACAAGCTTCTCCGCGAATTCCCTCTCACGCAGCGTTACCTCATCGGCGTGTCGGGCGGGCGTGATTCGATCGCGCTGCTGGATCTTCTACTCGATTTCGGCTACGAAAAGCTTGTCGTTTGCCATCTCAACCATCGATTGCGTGGTGCCGCGTCGCGCGCAGATGCCCGGTTTGTCGAGAAGGTTGCCCGAAATCTTGGACTCGATTGCGAGATTGGATCAACGGATGTCGGCGTTTTGGCCAAACGGTCGAAGTTGTCAATCGAAACAGCGGCGCGTTTCGCGCGGCTAGCCTTCTTTGTTGAGGTGGCGCGCCACCGGCGATGCTCCAGGATTTTTCTCGCACATCACGCCGATGATCTGGTCGAAACCGCGCTGCTCAACCTTTTTCGCGGTGCCAGTCCGGGCGGGGTGGCGGCATTGCGAGGAGTTTCGGTTTACCGCATTGGCAATACGAAACTAACGATTATCAGGCCACTGCTCGCAATCTGGCGTAAAGACATCGATGCCTATATCAGGCGACAACGTCTCGAATTTCGAGAGGACCAGACCAACACTCGTCTCGATTCATCGCGAAACAGGATTCGTCACCGCATCCTACCGTACATTGGCAAGACATTTGGACGCGATGTCCGCAAAGCAATCTGGCGCACAGCGGTGATCTGGGCGGATGAAGAAGCTCTGTTGGATTCGATGTTACCGAGCGCGGGCGCCAGCCTCGATGTCGCATCAGTTCGCGAACTCTCGGTCGCATTGCAACGGCGCGTCCTTCTCCGTTTGCTGCAACAAGGAGAAACGCCAAGTATCACCTTCGATCTCGTTGAAAGAATTCGTGCGCTACTCGAACCGTCGTCGTTGACCGCCAAAGTTAATCTTCCAGGCAATCGGCACGTTCGCCGGCGAGCTAGGAAAATTTTCATTGAAGGCTGAGCGAAGGCGCGGGCGCGATAATTGATAATGAAGAAAGAACCGTAATGGCTCGATACGGCCAAAATCAAATTGTTCCCAGCGTTGAATAGGGACATTTCGGTCGACGTCCTCGTCATCGGTGCCGGCGTCACCCGAATAACAGGCGCATATTTGCTCAAACAGAGCGGCTTGAGCGTGGCTTTGATCGAACGGGAACGCGCCGCAATTAGAGACACGGGTCATACCACCGCACACGTCACCTATGTCAGGGACACGGGCCTGGACACTTTGCAAAAGAAATTCGGAGCCGATCATGCTCAAGCGGTCTGGGACGCGGGCGCCGCTGCGATCGATGAGATTGAGGCAATCGTTGTCCGGGAAGTGATCGATTGCGAATTCGGTCGTGTTCCCGGTTATCTGCACGCTCCCATTGATCAGCGAACCGAATTCCGGGCACACCGAAGTGCGGAGTCCGTGGACAGAACTTTTCGGTGTGGATCGAAAAATGGTGCGCGCTGGCGTACCGCAAGCGCAGATCCAGCACCGCTGGTCAGGGCAGGTGATCGAGACAAATGACGGCTTACCAGTCATTGGCGAGAGTTCGTGTCACGGATCACGCTTCAAACCGACAGGAAAGGTGATTGCGGGACCAGCGGAATCGGGTTTGGCGCCGTCGTGATATCATTGTCACGACAGCGCAAGCCAACATGAAAAGAATGGCGAGATTCAAAATTTAAGGCGCGTCGTCATTTTTGTCCTTCCAAGCTTAGAGTTTCGTCATTTTCCAGATTCGTGATCCGTGACTAAGATGTTTCGATGAATGATGTGCGTGTTCGTTTTGCTCCATCGCCAACCGGTTACCTGCA
>DATELT010000309.1:0-3268 GCA_035276245.1 Chthoniobacterales bacterium | reverse complement strand
GCTTCGTCGTGTGCCGGTTTCTCTTCGTAATAGCAATTTTGCTGAAAGAATTTCGTCGCCTCGTCGACCCCCATCCCCTGGGTGTGCATCTTCACCGAAACGCACAGTCGGCAAAGCCGGAGCAACGCTTCCGAGGCCTGAGCCATTCGATATTTCGCCGCCCGCTTTTGTTCGTCCACGCTGCCGGGCGGCTTTTTCGGTCCGCCAAAGCCGTGATCGAGCATCATCTGTTCGCAGTAATGCGCCCACCCTTCGACGAAAGCGTAGCTCCCGAAAATCTTTTCGATCTTGTTAGCTGCCGACGCATTCAGCCGCAGAAACTGCACATAATGACCGGGATAAGCTTCGTGAATCGAGGTTACATCGGCGGTATAGTAATTAAATGCGGTAAGCCATTCCTCTCTCTGCTGCTCTGTCCAATTCGGCTCCGCCGGTGTGACGTAGTAAAAAGCTTCGGTCGCCTTTTTTTCGAATGGCCCCGGCGTATCCATCGAGGCGAACGAGGTCGCGCGGTCGTATTGCGGCGTTTCCTTCACCTGCGCTTTGGCATTTGGCGGAATGCCAACAATTTTGTGTTCGGTTACATAAGCACGAATCTGATCCAGATTCTTCGCGATATCAGGAAGCAACTTCTCCGCCTTGGGATGATCCTTTTGGATCGCTTTGAACACTTCCAGCGCCGGCTTGTCCGGATCGATAACTTTGGCGGCATCAGCGAAAACTTTTTGTTCCTCTTTTAGTGTGGAGAGACCAATCTCGAGAATTTTTTCTGGAGGCAAATCGACCAGTTCAGTTTCCGTTAGCCACCGTTGATATCGCGCCTCGCCCAGGGCAAAGTTCGGCGTCGCCTTCGGTAGCTTCTCTTTCTCGAGCCAGCTGGCAAAATCGTTCAACGCGTTGGCCGCCTTGCGATTCGCGTCCAGAAAATTGGCACGCACCTCCTGGTCTTTCACAGCTTCGGCCGCTGCCACCATATCCTTGCGCAGAAAATCGGCGGAACCGCGCGCGATTTGGATCGCGAGTTCAATGTGCGGTTTCGGCAACACTGACTCCAAATTCGTTTTGCCGGCGATCAAAGTGTTCGGGATCTGCAATTCAATCGCTGTCAGGCTGCGCACGCGGTCGTCCAAGGACGCGAAATTACGCGCAATGTAAATGTTTAAATCCGCGCAGTGCGCGTACGTCATCGGGTTGCGCTCAAACTTATGAACATCCTGAAATTCAAAGAGCTCGTTCGCGATTGCGGCCTGCAGAATGCGCAGGTCGATCCCATTTCGCGCATTCAACTCCTCCGGCTCGAATTTACGCAACCGGTCGTCGAAACGTCGCAAACGTTGCAATTCAGCATCCAGTGCGAGCCGGCTGAAATCATCCGCGCGACCGTCGTATTCGTGAAATCCAAGACGGGTGGCGAGAAGAGGGCGGGCGTTGAGATACCCTTTGACGAATTCTTCCGCCACTGCGGCAAACTCAGCATCAGTATTTTGCGCAGCACTGACGACCGGCCCGATTACAATAAGACCGAGCGCAAGGAATCGATTGATCATTTTGGCCAAGGCCGGACGTTAACGAATGGGTTGGCCGTTGCCAAAAATTTCGCGTTGAGCGAAATTGGTAACCTTCATGAAACGTCGATTTGTTCTTATCGTACTGGCATTGCTCGCGGTTATTAATGGGCTGGTGGCGGTGCGATTGTTTACTGCCCACGCCGCGGAAAACGATTCTGATAACGGCTATACGCAGATTGCGGTCTTCGCCAAAGCACTGCAATTGCTCCGACAGGATTACGTCGACGACAGTAAAACGAGCTATCACGACCTCGTTTATGCCGCGATGAGAGGCATGCTTGCTTCGCTCGATCCGCACAGTCAGTTCATGGAGCCGGACGATTTTCGTGAGATGCAGGATGACACCCGGAGCCGATTCAACGGCTTGGGCATCGAAGTGTCAGGTAGAAACGGCGTGCTGACGGTTGTCACACCCATGGAAGACACGCCTGCAGCGAAAGCGGGGATTTTGGCAGGCGATCAGATTTTGAAAATTAACGGGGCACCGACGGACCGTCTGGAGTTACAGCAGGCGGTAAATTTGTTGCGCGGCAAACCCGGACAAAAGGCAACTCTAACGATCCTTAGACCATCGACCAAGGAGGTCAAAGACTACGTTTTGGAGCGAGCAGAAGTAAAAGTACAGAGCGTGAAGAACGCGCACCTTGTCGATCAGGAACTGACCGGACCATTCAAGGTTGGTTACATAAGAATAGTGCAGTTCAACGAACCAACGGCTGAGGAGTTGGCGAAGGCGCTCGATGATTTGCAGAAACACGGAATGCAGGCGCTGATTCTCGATTTACGAAATAACCCTGGCGGCTTGCTCAACAGCGCAGTCGACGTCTGCGGGCAATTTTTGCCCCCGAATACCACGGTCGTTTCAACGCAGGGCCGGGCAGCGTCGCAGGAACGCGAGTACACTACTTCCGTCACGGCAAAAGAGCGACCGCGCTTCCCGCTCGCAGTCCTGATCAATGAAGGGAGTGCCAGCGGCGCGGAGATCGTCTCGGGCGCGCTCAAGGACTTGCAACGCGCCGTTCTGGTCGGCGAAACGACATTCGGGAAAGGATCGGTGCAAAATGTTTTGCAACTTCCGGATGGCTCGGCTCTACGCTTCACCACCGCGAAATACTACACCCCGGGAAAACAAGTGATTCATGGAAGCGGCGTCACTCCAAATATCTCGGTCCCAATGACGGCCGAGCAGGAACGCGCGCTCTTTGTCGCGCGCAACGCTGACGCCAAAACGGAAGACGAGAAAACGCTGATTCGTTCGCGCGATCCACAACTCCTACGCGCGATCGACGCGATCAAAGGCGGAATGATTTACGCGCAAGAAAAGGCGACCAAGAGCGAGGCGAAGGAGTGACTTTATCACTCCGTTATCATTGCTGAGCCTACGTTTAGGCGAAATGACGAAAGAATGTCGAATGATCTGATGACGAAATTGGCTCAGCCCGCTTTCTCGTCATTCCGATTTCATCATTCGTTTGTCATTCGTCATCTGTCATTTGCCATTTTTTCCTCGTGACAATTCTCGCAATCGAAACGTCCTGCGACGAGACTGCTGTAGCGATTTTACGCGACCGTGAGATGCTGGCGAGCGAAGTGGCGTCGCAGGTTGCAGACCACGAGAAATTCGGCGGCGTAGTTCCGGAAGTGGCGTCGCGCAATCACTTGGCGCGACTGCCGCATTTGCTCGAGCGGGCCACAATATC
>DATELT010000308.1:0-8341 GCA_035276245.1 Chthoniobacterales bacterium | reverse complement strand
GACCTCGCGTGGACCATGGCCGACTTTGTCGGCGCTGCAGTCTGCATCGGCACGACCGTCGCCACTTTCTCGTGTTGGCGCGAGATGGCCCGTTCCTGGCGAATCGGCATTGACCCGGAAGAAAAAACACAGCTAATTTTCAGCGGACCATTTCGCATTGTTCGCCATCCAATCTACGCGCTTTCGATTCTCCTCGTTCTCGGAACGCTGGCGATGCTAGTAATCACCATCGTGCACATCGCCTGCTTGCAATCCGGGGCGCGCCGCGATGAAGTTTATCTCCTCGGAAAACATGGCCGTGTTTACGCGGATTACATGAAACACCTCGGCCGATTTCTACCACGCGGCGTGTTGTTCATGATAGATGAGTCCAAATCTCGTTAGATCTGACAATGAACGACTTCCAGCAATTGATGCGGCAATGGACCGTCCTGGCGCCCTACAACGCTGGCCACGTCATGCGTGTGTCCGGCGCGCCGAAGCTTGAACGCTGGCGCGCCGCATTCAGCACCGTCTTAAATACAATTGGGATCACGGAACCGGTTCTTATTGAGTCGAGCACCCTCGAACTCGACCAAAAGATCACAGAACAGTTAAACCGTCCGTTCGTGCCGGGAACGCTGCCGCTTCGAGCCTTCGTCATCACGGATCAACGCGACAGTCATCTTCTTGGAGCCATCTATGACCACTGGTTCGCGGATAGCCCTTCGCTTCGTTCTTTAATGCAACGCGTTTTTGTGCACTACAGTGGCAGCGGAGAACGTCTTCCGCCGCTCCAAGTTGCGGAGGAAGACGCCGATACTTTCGAGCCCATGGGTTTTGTCCCGCAGTTGCGCGCGGGTGTCTCTTGCGCTCGCGATTATCTCCGCCATCGTCGCGCCTACCGCATCCATTTGCGCGATCCACTCGACTTCGGTGCCGGCTTCTTTTCGACGCGCCTTCCTGATGGCGTCATCGATCACATCCGCGCATTCGCGAAAAAGTATGGAGCGACCGTGAATGACGTATTTCTCGCGACGGCATCCCAAGTGCTCGGGAAATTCACGGCGGAACAGCGAAAATCGGAACCCTACCCGCGGGCAAGGCGAGACCGCGTCGCCATCGCCACCGCCGTTGATTTGAAGCCTCTTTCCGCGACGAACCCTGACGGCGTTTTCGGATTTTTCGTTGGCTATTTTACTGTCGTGCACCATCACCCCGAAACGCGGCCGTTACCTGAACTGGTCGCGGCCACGGCGCGCGAAACATCAGCGAGCAAAAGTGCAGCGCACGCGCTTGAGTTTACCAGGGGCCTGCGGATTGCTCGCTGGGTCTGGAATTGGTCGTCCAGCCCACGATTCAAAGCTCAATTTTTTCAAAAAGGATTACCCTTTGCGGCCGGTATTTCGAACGTTAATTTGACGGGTTCCTGGGCCGATCAAGCTAAAATGCCAGCGAGCGACCAGGCGCTGGTGCTGGATTATTTTCGCGTGTCGCCCGTCGGACCGCTCGGGCCCTTAGTTTTCACTTTCACCACAATTCGGGATCGCCTCTCATTGTGCGTGACCTACCGTACCACTGCCTTTTCTCTCAACGAAGCGAAGCAGATAGCGACAGAGCTAATGGAGAGACTGCGGAATCTTGAATAACATTCTGGGTAGCGCACGCATATCGCGGAAACAGTCTTTTTGAAAGAAGAACGCGGTCTTCACAGGCTAACGGTTCACGATATGCAACGCGCGCTTTTCCACGGCGAGCGCCGCTTCTTTGACTGCTTCGCTCAGTGTTGGATGGGAGTGGGTCGTCCTACCCAGGTCTTCGCTGCTCCCACCGAATTCGATGACAGACGTTGGCTCGGCGATTAGCTCAGAGGCGGCATGCTGCAGAATGTGGGCGCCTAAAATTTTGTCGGTCTCAGCATCGGCGATGAACTTGACTACGCCCTCGACATCTTCGTTCGCCAGCGCGCGCCCATTGGCCCGGAACGGGAATTTGCCGACGCGCACATTCATCCCTTTCTCCTTCGCCTGATCTTCTGTGATGCCAACGCCAGCCAGTTCCGGATTGGTGTATATGATGCTGGGAATGGCGTCATAGTTCACGTGCCCCGACTTCCCCGCGATGTTTTCGACGCAGGCTATCCCTTCGTCCTCGGCTTTATGCGCGAGCATCGGTCCGGCAATGACATCGCCGATCGCATAAATGCCTTCGACATTGGTCCGAAAATGTTTGTCCACCTTGATCCGTTTTTTCTCATCGAATTCGACGCCCATCTTCTCCGCGCCGAGTCCTTCCGAAAACGGGCGGCGACCAACCGACACCAGCACCTCGTCGGCTTCGAATGTCAAAGTGTCGTTAGCTTTCGTAGCAGTCACGACCGCGCGGCCATTTTTAACTTTCACGCCGCTGGCCTTGGTCTCGAGATGAAACTTAATCCCCTGCGAAGTCAAAGTGCGTTGGAGTAAATTCGAGAGCTCGAGGTCGAAACCAAGCGCGATACGCGGCAAAAACTCCAGAATCGTCACTTCACTCCCCAGCCGATTCCAAACTGAACCGAGCTCAAGCCCGATCGCACCGGCGCCGATGACGAGAAACTTTTTCGGCGCTTCCTCGAAACAGAGCGCCTCGGTACTGCTGACAATGGTTTTGCCATCGAACTTGGCGAAGGGCAGCTCGATCGGCGCGCTTCCCGTCGCAATGATGATATTTTTGGTCTCAATTTCCTGAGCTTCGCCTGCCGAAGATTTCACGGAAACTTTTCCCGGCGCCGTGATTGTGCCGAAACCTTCCAGCACCATCACCTTGTTCGTTTTCATTAATTGCCGCACGCCACCGGTGAGGGTTTTGACCACTTTGTCTTTGCGTTTTTGCATCGTGGATAAATCGACGCGGGGGTTATCGAACAAAATTCCATGTTTGGCCGCTTCTTTTTTCGCGAATACAAAGTGGTCGCTGGAGGTAAGAAGGGCTTTGCTTGGAATACAGCCGACATTCAGGCAGGTGCCACCAAGGTCCTTGTCTTTCTCAATCAACGCAGTCTTGAGTCCGAGCTGGCCCGCGCGAATGGCGGCAACGTACCCGCCCGGGCCGGAGCCGATGATTACGACATCAAATTTATCCATAAAAGTTCGTCATTTCGAGCGAGTCGATGAATCCTGTTGCGGAAGCTTATAGCTAGCTTCCACGGAATGCGTGAACTTCGCTACGCTTCGCTTGGGATGGCCGAATTCATGTTCAAACATCAATAGGCAAGGTCTTAGGGTTCTCGATGCCTTCTTTCACTTTGATTAAAAATGTGACGGCTTCTTTCCCATCGATGAGCCGGTGATCGTAGCTCAGGGCAAGATACATCATTGGGCGCACTACGACCGCGCCGTTCAATGCAATCGGGCGCTCCATGATCTTGTGCATCCCAAGGATTCCGCTTTGCGGCGGGTTTAAGATTGGTGTGGCCATGAGGGAGCCATAAACGCCTCCGTTCGAAATGGTGAATGTGCCACCTTGTAGCTCTTCAATTTTCAATTTTCCTTCGCGCGCTTTCTTGGCGTACTCGGCGATGTCCCGCTCCACTTCAGCGAATGATTTCTTATCGGCGTCGCGGACGACCGGAACAACCAGGCCGCGCTCAGTCCCGACCGCGACGCCAATGTCGTAGAAATTGTTTTGGATAAAGTCGTCGCCTTCAATCCGGCCATTAATTACCGGCACAGCCTTCAACGCCGCCACCGTAGCTTTGACGAAGAACGACATTAAACCAAGCTTAACCCCGTTCTTTTTCGTGAACCGTTCCTGCACGTAAGCACGCAGCGCCTGGACTTCGCTCATGTCGCATTCGTTGAAAGTCGTCAGGATTGCCGCTGTGTTCTGCGCCATCACCAGCTGTTGCGCAATCTTGCGACGTAACGGTGACATTCGTTTCCGGACGACCCGACTATCCTTCGCCGGGGACGTGAGCGAGTCACCTGGTTCAAGCGTTTCCACCTGAGCGGTCGCTTGCATTTCGTCCGGTCCAGCAGCAGCACGATTCTGTGCAGCAGCAAGGGCGTCGCCTTTGGTGACGCGCCCGCCTTTTCCTGTTCCGGATATTTTCGAAGAATCGAGCTTTTCCTCGTCGATGATTCGTCTAACAGCCGGTGAAACCTCGGTCGCCCCGCTGCTGCGGGATGGTTTCGGCTCGCCCCGGTTAGCGACTACGGCTACGGGTGGCGCAGGTTCTTCTTCCCGACTTGCCGCGGCTGGCGCAGGAGTCTCCTCAATTTCCGCCACCACTTCGCCGATTTTCACTTCCTGACCCTCGGTGGCCTTGGTTCTGAGAACGCCGTCAGTTTCAGCCACGATTTCGGTGGAGACTTTGTCGGTCTCAAGGGTGAAGAGCGGGTCACCTTTCTTCACTTGTTCGCCCGATTTCTTGTGCCAGACGGAAACGACACCGCTGGAAATCGACTCACCGACGGCCGGGATTTTTACCTGCACGCTCATTCTCGGCTAAATAAGCCCAAAGCAGCGCGCGAGTCGAGTCCGAGCCGGACTGGCGGTTCCGAGCCGGACTGACGGTTCCGAGGCGGACGGAAAAGAAAGGGGGGGATTATGGAGAGTTATGGACCAATTTCTCCAAATTCAATCCTGTTAATCTTGTCTACTCCGAGACTCAAACCGAGAAAGCTTCGTCGATCAGGCAGGCTTGCTCCCGTTTGTGCAGGGCGAGCGCCCCGACGGCGGGGCTGGCGCTGGCGCCACGCCCAGCGTAACCCACTTCGCGGTTAAAGAGAGCGCGAAGGCGCGGTTCGATGAACATCCACGCGCCCATGTTTTGCGGTTCCTCCTGGCACCAGACCAGTCGGGCGTTTTTCGGAAACGTTTCCACGGCAGCACGCAACTGCATTTCATCCAGCGGATAGAGTTGTTCGATTCGGATGATAGCGGCGTTGTCTATCTTTCCCTTCTCGCGATGGCTAACGAGATCGAAATAAACTTTCCCGCAGCAGACAATCACGCGCTCGATCTTGTCGGGCTTACTGCCGTCGCGGCCGGCGATCGCAGCTACAGGGTCAGGGATGATCTCGTGAAATTTGCCGTGGATAAAATCCTCGGTGCGCGAGGTTGAGAATTCCGCACGCAACAGACTCTTAGGAGTCATGATGATGAGCGGTTTGATGAAATCGCGTTTCATTTGCCGCCGCAGAACGTGAAAATATTGGGCCGGCGTAGTGGGATTAACGACCTGAATGTTGTCTTCAGCGCAGGCCTGAAGGAAGCGTTCAAGACGAGCACTAGAATGCTCAGCCCCCTGACCCTCGTAGCCATGCGGCAAAAGTAATACGATACCGCTCGGTCGCTGCCACTTTGATTCGGCGGAAACTATGAACTGGTCGATAATTACTTGCGCCCCGTTAGCAAAATCGCCGAACTGCGCCTCCCACAAGCACAACATGCCGGGATAATCGAGCGAGTAACCATAGTCGAATCCGAGCACGGCTGCTTCCGAAAGCAGACTATTGTAAACACAAATGCGCGCCTGCTTCTCGGCCAGATGCATTAACGGATTGTAGGACTCGCCGGTCTTGGCGTCGTACCAATAGGCATGGCGTTGCCCGAATGTTCCGCGACGGCTGTCCTGGCCGGATAGTCGTACCGGAATGTTCTCAAGTAGCAACGATCCGAAGGCGAGAGACTCCGCAAATCCCCAGTCGTATGGCCCGCCTTCGTTAAAAACCTGGCGTCGCCGATCGATCAGCATTCGCTTTACCTTCGGCAAAATGTGGAATCCTTCCGGGATGCGGGTTAGACCCTCGACAATCGTACGAAGTACATCTTCGCTGATCGCAGTCGGTTTTGATTCGGTGCTGTACTTCGATTGAAATACGGCAGTCGATTCCTTGAACTTCGCCTGCTCCTCCGTTTTTTGTTTCTCCAGCGACTTGATGTGTTCGAGCGCCATCTCCAGCCGGAGTTGAAATTCCGTTTCAAGCGACGCGGCATCATCCTGAGCCAGCACGCCGCGATCGAGTAACTCGCGCTTGTAGATTTGCGTGATGGACGGCCGCTTATCAATTTTGGCGTAGAGATCGGGCTGGGTGAAACCGGGATCGTCGACTTCCTGGTGGCCGTATTTCCGATAGCAATACATGTCGACGACGAAGTCCCGTCCGAATTCCTGTCTAAAATCGAGTGCCATCTCCGAAACAAACTTGAGCACAATCGGGTCTTCGCCATTCACATGCAGAATGGGAACCTCGATCATCTTGGCAATATCGGTTGCATACATCGACGAACGCGCCTCTTCGGGCAGAGTTGTGAACCCGATTTGATTGTTAACGACAATGTGAATAGTCCCGCCGGTAGAGTAACCTGTAAGCTGCGACATGTTGAGGGTTTCCGCCACGATTCCCTGCCCCGCGAAAGCGGCGTCGCCATGAATTAACAGTGGCAGAACTTTGCGCCGATGTTCGGTATCGCCACGGATGCGCTGGCGAGCACGGGCGGTCCCCTGCACCACCGGATCAACCGCTTCGAGATGACTTGGGTTTGCCGATAGCCGAATCTCCACTTCGCCCGCAGCAAGTTTGCGCACCGTGCGATAGCCGAGGTGATATTTCACATCGCCATCCCCGGCCACGAGAGCGGGAACGTAATTCTCGGTGAACTCAGTGAAGATGACGTTGAGTGATTTTCTGAGAAAATTTGCCAGCACGTTGAGACGGCCACGATGGGCCATGCCCATGCAGATTTCCTCAACCCCATCCGTAACACACTTGTGTAAAAGGGTATCGAGAACCACCATCAAACCTTCTGCGCCTTGCAGCGAAAAACGCTTTTGTCCGACGTAACTCTTGTGCAGAAAAACTTCGAAGGTCTCCGCTTCGAGGAGCGCGCGAAGGAGCGCGACTTGTATTTCCGGCGAAGGAGGACGAGCGAAAATGCGCGACTCGAGGCGATGCCGCACCCAATCGCGAATCCGGGTGTTTTGGATATGCTGAAATTCCGCGCCAATCGACCCCGCATAAATCTGGTCGAGCAGGTTGATCATTTCGCGCAGCGACATTTGGCGATTATCGAGGAAGAATTTTGAGGAAACCGGGTAGTCGAGATCTTTGTCGCTAAAACCGAACTCCCGGAGAGTAAGAAGCGGATTTTCGGGGCGTTTTTCCGCCAACGGATTCACGCGCGCAATGGTGTGCCCGAGAATGCGATACGCGTAAACCAGAGCGTCGATTCGCGTTTGCAGCGGACTCTCCCGCAGATCGCGTCGCGCTTCCGGCGGCGCTTCGACGGCAGCGCCATTTTTTCCATCGAGACTGCCAAGCTCGAACCCCTCAAAAAATGCCGACCACCCGGAATCGAGCGAGTCGGGATCGTTTTGCCAGCGCTCGTAATTCTGCTCGAGCAAATCGAGATTTGGCCGGGTAGCGAACGATGAATGCATATCAACCTAATTTGTCACCGATGCGTTTGGTCGCAACGGCATCGCGGGGACGAATCGGCATGTTCCATTCTTCCCTCCAAGACCGTGCTTGTCATCCGGAGCGGATGCGAGGGATCTCTCAGCTGGTCAAACCTTCCTGAAGAAAAAAACCTGCGAGCAAAGGGAGATCCTTCGTCGTCTTCGCGACGGAGGATGACATCGCGCGAAGCAGCCTGCCTGTGATTGACAGTGTAACGAGCGCCTCGTTACTTGCGTTTCGCCATTATGACAGTAGCGGAGGTTTATAAATCGGTAACCAACGGCAGCGCGAGCGACTTCCGCGCGCTTGTACGAAGCCTGAAAGCGACCCGACCATGGTGTTTAATTGGTGGGTTGGCTCTGAATTGCTGCCTCGAGCGGATCGCCGAGACTCATCCAAAATTGCGTGAGAAAATTCCGCTCGAAATTGTCGAACAGTTGAAATGAAACGACAACGAGTTGTAGCGGCGTTTATCTCAAACGCCGGATGTCAGCAAAAGAGGCTCGCGGTGGTGCGCGCCGCTTCCATGGCACTCCTGGTCGTGGTGCAATCGGCATTTGCCCAAACACCAACACCGCTGCCGTCTACATCCCCGACCGATCCGGCTTCCGAACCGGCGGTGCTCGCGGTAGCGAAAGTGATGCCGGCGGTAGTTAACATTAACGCGGAGCGCGTAGTCCGGCGCCAAGTCCGTGATCCGTTTGAAGATTTTGCCGCTGAATTCTTCGGAAACTACCGTAGTCAACCGCGGGAAATCCGACAGCGCCTGCAGAGTCTCGGCTCAGGTTTCATTGTTGATCCAGCCGGTTATATCGTAACCAACGAGCATGTCGTACAGCGAGCAGCCGACCTGCGCATCGAGGTTACCACCAGCGATGGCAAAGTTTACAACGCGCGTTACATCACCGGCGACCCGAAGA
>DATELT010000307.1:0-4260 GCA_035276245.1 Chthoniobacterales bacterium | reverse complement strand
GCGATTTCGAAAAACGTTTTCCTCAGCGTATCATCTTGCCGATTTCCGCAAAAGAGGGACGCGGAATCAACGAGCTGAAACGATTATTAGGAGAATGGATCGACCAAGAGCAACAGGCGGTGGCCGACAGAGCCGGAGTCGGACGCGATTAACCATTAGACAAGAAGGGCGAGTTCGCAGACACTCTGCCGTTTTCTATGGCTAAACTTATTGTTGCCAGTTATTGCGGCACGTTTTTGAAGCCGGAGATGCTGCACATTTACCGGCAGGTAACATCGCTTCGATGCTCCCAGACCTTCGTCATGACAAAGAAGGTCGAGCATCCCAGACGCTTTCGCTTTGACGACATCGAACGAATTCCGCGTCCACACCGCAATTTACTGCGTCACGGGTGGATGAAGTTCGTCGAACGCCGCCCACCGCTCATTTATCGCGGCGAATATCAGATGCTCGTTTCGATTCTTGGCCGCCGTGGTGCCGATATGATGCACATCTATTTTGGGCATACCGGTGTCCATCTGCTGCCATTCATCCGCGCATGGAACAAGCCCTGCGTTGTCTCCTTTCATGGCGCTGACGTCGCTACCAAGCAGAAGGTTGAGAATTATCCCGGAAAACTGCGCGTTCTCTTCGATTCGGTCCCGGTTGTACTGGCCCGTTCCCGGTCGCTCGCAGACAGGCTGATCGGATTCGGTTGTCCACGGGAAAAGATTCGGATCAATCGTACCGGGATTCCGCTGCACGAATTTTCCTTCACGCGGCGAGAATCTCCTGCTGACGGTCGCTGGCAAATTCTGCAGGCTTGCCGATTGATCGACAAAAAAGGCGTCGGATCGGCCATTCGTGCCTTCGCTGTTTTCGTAAAGGAATTTCCGAATTCCGAATTCATCATTGCCGGTAAGGGACCGTTGCAACCGGAGTTGCAAGCCTTGGCGCGACAACTCGGCCTTGCCGCAAAGGTGCATTTCTGCGGTTTTCTCAGCCAGCGGGATCTGCGCGAACTGTACGCCCGCAGCCACATTTTCATTCATCCAAGCGAAACCCAGCCCGATCAGGATCAGGAAGGAGTACCGAACTCGGTTCTCGAGGCGATGGCGACGGGTCTGCCCGTGATCGCGACCCGGCATGGCGGCATTCCCGAAGCAGTGATGGAGAACCTCAATGGTTTTCTCAGCGATGAGCGTGACACCGAAAGTCTTGGCCGCTCGATGGTGGCATTGGCGAATTCACCCGAAATATATGCGCGCTTTAGCGCCGCCGCCCGTCAGGCGGTGGGGGAAAATTTCGATCAGGAAATTACGATTCGCGAACTGGAACGGATTTACGAAGAAGTATGTCACAGGCGTGCGGCGTGCGAGCCGACGCGGGGCGAGGTGGAATTGCCAGCGCCACTGATCGAAAGTGCCGTCGCGAAATAACTTGTCATCCGCGGAAAAAGAAGCTTTGCCGCGAAAAAAGAAGCTTTAGTTAGCCCCGGCTACCGCCCCGGGTCGGAATCGTGCTGTTGCGGCGACCAAAGGCGAGGCGATCGAGGATTTAAAGAAGAAGCTCGCGAAGTGGCTCGAGGCCGCGCCGGAATAAGACCAAGGTCCAAGATTTGTCGGTGCGGCAGCTTGTTATTCTCGCAAAATAGGCTTTGGTATCCGCGTCAAGATTCGGGGGCTCGATTTCAGAGCCGGGGAGATCACGGGGCGGGTCCCTGTGACCTTGGCGATTAACCAAAATGCGCAACCGTTATTTACTGATGTCGATGCTGGCGCTCGGTTCGAGCGTCTTGCTTGCGTCGTCGGCGTTCGCCGCTGAAGCAGGTGAAACGGCGCACGAAGGCGTTTCGTTGAAGCCGCAGTTATTGGTGGATTTCGGTCACGGTTTTGGAATTACGAACTCGATGCTAGTGACCTGGATCGTCGCGGCTGCGATCATCGGGTTTGCGCAAATCGCAACGCGTCGGGTGCGACCAATCCCGAGCGGCGCGCAAAATTTCTGGGAGTGGCTGGTGGAAGGGCTCTACAATTTTCTCGAAAACATCATCGGCCGCGAGCTGGTCCGGAAAGGTTTTTGGTTTTACGCGACCATCTTCATTTTCATCTTGTTCGTGAATTGGTTCGGACTGATTCCGGGAATCGGTACGATCGGGTGGGGCCATTATGATGGGGCTGGAAATTTCGTGATGAGCCGACCGCTCCTGCGCGGCGGTAATGCCGATCTCAACATGACGACGGCGATGGCGGCGATTTTCTTTGTCATGTGGTTCGTTTGGGCGCTTCAGGCGAACGGCGTGGGCGGGTTTCTCAAACATTTGTTCGGGCCGAAAGGCGAAACGTCTGGAATTATTCGCATTCTGATGGCGGTGATTTTCTTCGCCGTCGGTTGGCTGGAAGTGATCTCGATCTTGTTCCGCCCAATCGCGCTCAGTTTTCGATTGTTCGGAAACATTTATGCCGGCGAAAGCATTCTGGAGGCAATGTCCACGATGGTCCCATGGTTGTCGCCGATTTTGCCGATCCCATTTTATTTTCTCGAGGTGCTTGTCGGTTTTGTGCAGGCGCTCGTTTTCATGCTTTTGACCGCGGTCTTCACCATGTTGATCGCAGAACACCAGGAGGGACCGGAACACGCACACTGATTTTTCGGCGATCTCAAAACGGGATCCCAAAACCAACTAATAAGAATATGATACTACCAATACTCGCAGAACTGGGCGGAAGCATTCATGTCGGGCTGGCCGCGATGGGCGTCGGAATCGGAATCGGGTTGACCGGCTTGGGCATGACCAGCGCGGTCGGACGCAATCCGGGCGCGTTCACGCAAGTGCTCGTGCATGGAATTCTCGCCATCGCGTTGACCGAGGCGATCGTGTTCTACGCGCTCTATCTCGTTCGCTAATTATGCCGAGAGAGGCAATCGGTGTTGCGCCCGAGATTTAGATTATGAATATGATAATTGCCGCCAGCGGAGGCGCGGCCGACATTATACGCGAAACGGCCGAGACCTTCGGCTGGAATTGGAAGCTCTTTCTTTCGCAGGTGATCAGCTTCTGCATCGTCGCGTTTCTCCTCCGTCGATTCGCTTACCGGCCGATCCTTGCCGTGCTCGAAGAGCGACGGCGAAAAATTGAAGAAGGTCAGCTGAACGCGGAAAAGATACGCAAGGAGCTCGCCGAAGCGGAAAAACGCTATCAGGAGATTGTCGCCAAAGGAAATGCCGATGCGCAAAAGATGATCGACGAGGCCCGCGACAGCGCCGCGCATTTGTCCGAACGAAAACAGCAGGAAGCAGTCGTCGCGGCCGAGCAAATCATGGCTAAGGCGCGCGAAGCCAGTGCGATCGAACACGAGCGGACAATGACGCAGTTGAAACGCGAACTGGGTAGGCTGGTGGTTGACACCACGGCGAAAGTGACCGGCAAAGTTTTAACTTCGGATGATCAGCGACGCTTGCAGGAGGAAGCAACGCGAACACTTTCAGCCTAGCTTAGGTAAGGACAACAGATGCAGGTTAATAAGGAAGTTCGACAAATCGCGCGCGAGATGTTGCGCGCGAGTTTCACCGATGGTCAGCTCGATCGCGGCCGCATTGGCTCCGTCGTCGATTCGATCCTGGCGAAGAGGCCCCGAAATTATCTTAAGATCCTCGAGTATTACAAACGCTTGCTCCGCCTTGAAGTCGAGAAGCGTCATGCCCGGATCGAGACCGCAGCTCCGCTCGATCCGCAGAGCGCCTCTCAAATCGCGCTCAACCTTAGCAGACGTTACGGCACGGACCTGACCACGGAATTTGCGGTCGACCCGGCATTGCTCGGTGGGATGCGGATTCGTGTCGGCAGCGATGTTTGGGACAGCAGCGTGCGCAACCGCTTGGAAAGGCTTCAACAACAACTTTGAAATTAGCTAACGAGATATGAGCAGCATACTGGAAGAAATTGAAACGAAAATCGCGGGACTGAAAACGTCGACTATCAAAAGTAATATCGGCATCGTCCGCGAGACCGGTGACGGCGTCGCGCGCATCGAAGGATTGAGCGATGTGATGTTAAACGAGATGATCGAATTCCCCGGAGGCGTCTACGGCCTTGCGCTGAACCTCGAGGAAACCGAAGTCGGCGCGATTTTGCTCGGTGATGCCACAAAAATCTCCGAGGGAGACGAGGCGAAAACCACCGGTCGCCTGCTCTCGGTCCCGGTGGGTAAGGCATTGCTCGGTCGTGTTGTGAACACCCTAGGCGAGCCGCTCGACGGTAAAGGCGAGATCAAGTCGGAC
>DATELT010000306.1:0-6265 GCA_035276245.1 Chthoniobacterales bacterium | reverse complement strand
CGGGGTGACAGGCGGGCATTCACCAGCACCACGGGAATTTTCCGTTTCCTCCCCTCTGTCACCAGATTTGGCCACACTTCCGCTTCGATCAGAACGATTCGTTGGGGCGCAATGACGCGAAACGCCCGGCGCATCACCGGCCAAAAATCAAGCGGCGCATAGAGAACCTGCATCCATTCAGGAACAGATTTGTTCGCCAACGCATGTCCAGTCGTCGTAGTAGTGGTGAGGACGCAGTTCAGATCGGGCCGTAGCGCGCGCAACTCGTCGGCCAGTCTCAATGCGATCACGATTTCACCGACGCTGACCGCATGAATCCAAGTCGGATGTTTGCCGCGCAAACGTTTGCGAGACTCAGCTGAATAAAAACCGAGTCGCTGCCCGAAGTTTCTGCGGTAGCCACCCCGGCGAAACATTTTCGCGAGATATCCGGGCAAAAACAGCAGGAGCCCAACCGGCCACAGCAGATTGTAGATTAACCGAATCATTTCTGGTGTTCTGCGAAAATTACTTCGGTCGTTCCGTAGCGACGGGCCCGCGTTATCTTCCACTGTGGATGCTGCGGTAAACGCTCGGCCGGTCGTTTTTCGAGAACAAATATTCCGTGCGGCGCCAGAAGCGACGGGATCCGCCGATCATTTAATAGCAAGTCGGTATACGGCCTCTCTCCAGGCGCAGCCTCATACGGTGGATCGGCCAAAATAATGTCGAAATGTCCAGTCGCGTATTTCAAAAAATCGAACACATCTTGGATCCGGACGCGGCCGTTGACCGCGGTCGTGGCAAGATTGTGTTCGATCACGCGCGCAGCGTTTTGATTCGATTCAACAAAAACCACGGAGGCCGCGCCGCGACTCATTGCTTCAATACCAAGGCCTCCGACGCCCGCGAAAAGGTCCAAGACGCGCGCTCCAATCACTTTCTCGCCCAGGCTGGAGAAAATGGCAGCTTTCACCCGATCCATGGTCGGCCGAACTCCGGTCCTGGGGACTTTCAGCTGCAAGCCACCGGCACTGCCCGCAATGACTCTCACGGTACGGGCGAGGGGGATGGTGTGTTCATTTCAGGATTCTTCTTTTTCTTGCCTTTGCCATGGCCGAGAAGTGCGTCGATGACGCCACCGAGGTTCTTAAGGTCGGCGCCGACCACGCGCTCTACCAGATCGGTCTTCGGCTTGTCGACCGTGCCGCCGACGTGAAATTTAAGCGCATACTGACCAGGCTCGGAAGTTGCAGCAAAATTCTCGCGAATCCCGCGAAACAATTGACTTCGGATCTTATCGTTGATCGCGAGAACGGAATCGAGCGCGAGCTTGCCGCCGCGCAGCGAAATCGAGCCGGTGGCGGTAAGACGCAGATTAGGAGAGCGCAGAATTAGCTCGTCGACCAGAACGGTATTGCCGTTGAGGTGAAATTTTGCTTCGGCTTGTTCGAGGTCGAGCTGAGTCAACTCCTCGATTTGCAGCAGTTGTCCAATGGCCGCCAGAACCGCGAACTGCTGCACCCGACCGTTTTGTAGTAAGATGGTGCCGGAACCAGTCAGCGCATCGGGATCAGCCGTCTTTCCCGTCGCATCCAAAGTGCCTTCCAGGACACCACGGACGATGTCTCGCGGCCCACCAGCTTCTGCTACTAATTGGTCTGCCTGGAGACGATGGAAGCTTGCGTGGACCGTGAAGGGAGAATCTTTCTCCTGCGGTGACATGGAGAAATCGCCAGTCAGTTGTCCCTTTGCAATTTCCGCGGTGAGGTCGGAGAGCGCGAGTTCGTCTGGATTGTAACGAACTGGTGAACGGAGTGCAGATAGAAAGACACGATCGCGCAGCGCAATATTATTGATCCTAACCTGGCCTCGCATCGTCGTGATATCGCGTATGGACGAGGAAAATTGGACGCCATCGAACAAGGCGACATTTCGTTTTTCGCGATCCAGAAAATGAAAACTGCCATCGCTCAACCGCACCTTTCTGATTTGCGGCCCCGTTGAGGTGCTTTCGGCCTTTGCCGGTTTGGTGTGCTTCGGCTCAGTTGCTGCGGGCGGAGCTTCCACCACGTTTTCCGGCGGCGCCGTGACAGCGGTCTCGGGCGGTTGCGATGGCGTTTGGGGTTCGACGGCCGGTCCCCTCATCGGTACACGCCACTCACCCGATTCGTTTTGCGGCCAGATGACCGCCGGCCCAATTAGCGCGACTTCCTTAATCACCAGCGGGCGCCAAAAAATCGATCGCACTTTGACGCGAAGGCGAAAGTTTTTGGCTTCGAGAAATGGCGTCGCATGAGCGTCGTCGACTTGCGGGATGGTTATTCCACTAAGGTTCAGTCCGCCCCATGGAGTAACACTGATACGCTGGATTTGCAGCGGCATCTTAAGACGTTGGCTGAGTTCCTGCTGAATTCGCTGTTGTGTCGTCTGAGATTGCACATACAGGTTTGCCCCCAGCAGCGAGACTAGGAAAATCGCAACCACGACCACCAACAACCAACCGATGGTTCGCCTAAGGCGGAGCATCAAAAAACATTACCCAGCGCGTCAACGCATCAAATCATTACTGATCGAATCATTCGTGAGCAAATCATTTGAGCAGGAAACTGTTGTTATTCTAAATCCGGCGGCGCGTGGCGACCGCGCCGGCCATTGGCGATCGCGCGTGGAAAAGGTGGCACGAGGAGCGACGTTACGTGCTACGTCGCGAATCGGAGAAGCCGAATTGCTGGCACGAAAAGCAGCGCGGGAAGGCTACAAGCGAATTGTCGCGGCCGGTGGCGATGGGACGATCAACGAAGTTGTTAATGGCCTTGCCGGAAGCACTGCCGCGCTCGGTTTATTGCCAATCGGCACGGTTAACGTTTTCGCGACGGAGCTTGGTTTGCCCTCGGGCGACCTGAAACAGTGCTGGCAGATTATTTGCGAGGGGCATACCCGCACGATTGATTTGCCAAACGCGAATGGGAAACATTTTGTCCAGCTGGCCGGGATCGGGCTTGATGCCCAAGCGGTGAAAGAGACCAGTGTCACCCTCAAACGAAGCTTCGGACCGCTGAGCTATTTAGTTTCGGCGGCGCAAATTGCCTCGCGCCCACCGCCGCATCTTGTCATTGAATCCAAAGGGGGGAAAACACTCGAAGGCTCATTCGTCCTCATCGGCAATGGCCGCCTTTACGGCGGGCCGTTCCCCTTTTTCAAACGCGCCCTGATCGATGACGGTCTGCTCGATGTGGTCGTTTTCAAGCGCATCGGTTATCTCGATATTATTCGCTATTTGCAGGACGTGATATTCAGTTCATCCATCAGCATGCCTGACCTGGAGTACTTCCAGACCAAACGGCTCCGGGTTTCTTCCGAGGAACAAGTCCCAGTCGAGGTCGATGGTGAATTGATTGGCAACTGCCCCGTCGAATTCCGGATGCGGGAACGCGGCCTCCGGGTGCTTGCGCCGGGCTGATTTCACATTGCACGCGAATCACCCGTCGACACCGCAGGCCGGGTGCGATAAAATTAATGTATGCGGTTATCAGGGCGAAAGGCGTCGCGTTCCACGGGTTCATGGGCGCCACCGCAGCGCATTGTTCTGTTTTCTCTGCTTGGACTGAACGCTGTCGCCTTTATTATCCAGCTCTGTCTCGCCTCTTGGAACCAGCAGTTTGTTCTCGAATATCTCGGGCTGAGCGACCGCGGCATCAATGACGCCTACGCCTGGCAGTTTTTCGCTGCCCCATTGCTCCATAACAACGTCTGGCATTTCGCCGCCAACATGCTGGTCCTTTATTTTATCGGACGCGATGTCGAAGCTATCATCGGGCAGCGCCAATTTCTCTTCCTGTATCTGTTTGGTGCCTTTAGTGGCGAGCTCGGTCATCTCTTTCTCATGCCGAGCAATTGCGTTCTCTTCGCCGCCAGCGGAGGCGTCGCGGCAGTATTTGTAGCTTACGCCACGATTTTGCCGGAGCTGGAAATGACAACCCTGCTTCTCTTCATGATACCGGTACGGTTAAAGATGCGCCGCCTGGCCCAGATTGCACTTGTCGGTGCCGGCGTTCTTTTGCTTTTTGATCGTTCTGGCGCGGTCGGTCACAGTGCTTTTCTCGGTGGTGCCATTGCTGGTTGGTTTTATGCCCATCTCCTCGGCTTCGGCCGCACCTCGCTCATGCAACGCATTCTTCGTCAGCGACGGCTCCAAGCAGCGCGGTTAAAGTCGTTGAGCGCCGATCAATTTGTTGCTGAGGAAATCGATCCGGTGTTGGAAAAAATTTCCCAGCGTGGTCTGGCAAGTCTGAGCCGACGCGAACGCCGGCTTCTCGAACAGGCGCGCGAGAAAATGCTCTCGGAAAACGCGCCCTGAGTCCGAGCCGGTCTGGCGGGATCGGGGCACTAAGGTCTCTTCCCCATTGAACAATCGCAGCCGACACGGCCGCCTTTACAGAAGAATCGAGCTGGCCTTTGGCGCGAAGCATCCCTTTCGTGTTAATTCGCAGGCGCGATGAGTTCGCAGGCGCTCTGGATAAAATCGAAAGCGAAAGATTCACTGAATCCCACTCAGGTTGAAACGACGCTGAACGCGCTTGCCATCGCATGGGATCGTCCGCTTTCAGAATTTTTGCGCGATTTTCCTCTGGGCGAAGAAGCACTAATTCATCTTCTCGCCGTCTCCCAGATTTGTGCCGAACGATTCCAGCGCGACCCGGACCTGCTTCGCTGGTTGGCGCGTCCTGAGATTTCCATGTCGGACCGCGGACCGCGGCGAATGCGCGCCGAATTGCAGAACAGTTCGGAATCAATTCCGGCGGAAAATTTTCGCGCCTTGCGTTTATGGAAGGCGCGCGAGATGACGCGGATTGCGCTCCGCGAGATTGCAGAGGCCTCTTCGTTGGAAGACACGACGGCGGAGTTATCGTGTTTAGCCGGGGTATGCCTTGAAACCGTTTGCGACGAATGCGACGCGCGACTGCGGACTCGTTTGGGTGAGCCCCATACTGAATTCACTGTTTTCGGATTGGGCAAACTTGGTGGGCGCGAATTGAATCACAGCTCGGATATTGATCTTATGTTTGTCTACGGCGAGGAAGGACAGGTTTCATCCCGGCTTTCCAACCATGAATGGCACAACCAGCTCACGGAGCAGATCGTAAAATCTTTCTCCGGTGGCGAGCCGGCGTTGTTCCGCCTGGATCTACGTTTACGTCCCGAAGGGTCGGCCGGTCCGCTCGCGCGTTCGCTCGAGAGCATGGAAAACTATTACGCGGGTTTCGGTGAAACCTGGGAGCGACTTGCGTTGATCAAAGCGCGTCGTGTCTGCGGTAGTAACGAGCTGGCCTACGAATTTCTGCGCCAGCATCAGCCCTTCATTTTTCCGAAGAATCCAACACCGGAATTGCTCGATGAAATTGCCGCGATCAAACGGCGAATTGAACGCGAGATCCCGGCCGATGAGTTAGACGTTAAACTAGGCGCAGGCGGTATCCGCGAGATCGAATTTGTCGTTCAGACGCTGCAATTCATTCACGGCGCCAAGCAGGCATTTCTGCAGGAGCAGGGGACATTGAAGGCCTTGCGCGCCATCGCGCAGCTCGAATTGTTACCGACCTCCGAAGTGCGTGTTCTCGACGAATCGTATCGGTTTTTGCGCCGTATCGAGCATCGCCTTCAGATCGAAGCAGAACGGCAAACACATTCCATTCCCGATGATCCGGTGAAAGGTGAGCGACTGGCGCGGAGTCTTGGTTTTGATTCTGCCGACGCGTTCCTCGCTGAGGTGAAGGCGAGCAACGAGCGCGTCCAGGAAATCTTCGATCGTCTCGTCGCGTCCGGTACTGCTGCGCCAGTGGTCAATCTCGATATTTTTGCTGATCCGGGACGCGCCAGCCGAACGCTGAACGACCTGGCGCAAGGGTCCGTTTCCTTTCATGTCGCACCGCGCACCCGACAGATTTTTCGCAAACTTCGTCCGCTTCTCCTGGAGGAATTGGCCGGATGCGCCGATCCCGATGGTACGCTCATCGCGATTGTCCGTTTCGTTGAAGCTTTTGGTTTGCGCAGTCTGCTTTTCGAATTGCTCGCCACCAATCCAAAATTGCTCGAACTACTGGTGCGAACCTTTGATGCCAGTTTTTTTGCCACCAACGTTCTGGTCCGTCATCCGCATTTGTTGGAAGAAATCACCCGGAGCGCCACCCTCGATCGGTCCTTGTCGCTTTCTGAACATGCGACTGCGCTTCATCCTTTCGTCGAGCGTAGCGATCTCGATGCCATTCGCGTGTATCGGCAAACG
>DATELT010000305.1:0-3285 GCA_035276245.1 Chthoniobacterales bacterium | reverse complement strand
AAAAAAGTGACATTGCCGGCCGTTTTTCCGGAACGCGCGCGGCTGGAGAACGTGTCGATGATCGTGCGTGATCCGGCGCACGATTTCATTCTCGAAAATGCCTCCGTCGAATTAAATCCGCGCGCTGCCGGTTCGCTCAGTGTCACTTTGTTGCAGTTACCCACTGGTGAAAAATGGACGCGCGTGACAGGCATGACGAATTACGAGAATCGCAATCTCATGTTGCGCGACGTGGTGCTGAATGAACAAACGCGGTTCCAACTGATCAACGTAGATGCATCGCGCATTCGTCAACAAACGATGACGTTGCGTGGCGTAGGGACGCTCGATGGCGCGCCGGTTGATTTGCAGGCATCACTGACCGAGCAGGCGCGGTCGCTCTTTATCAAATCGCACGCTACGGCACGGGAGTTATCCATTTCCTCTGCGAAGAAACTCGGTTTGTTCGCTGGCGCGCCTGTACAGGGCAAGATCGAGACTTTTACTTTCGATTTTGTTGGGTTGCTGCGCTCGCCGAAAACATGGACGGCATCGGCGGACGGAATTGTCCGCGATTTGCAGGTCGCGGGCGCGAGTTTTGATCGAGCAACGGCGCACGTTTCCGCTCACGATGGAGTGGCCACGGCGGAACCGATTGAGCTGTCGCGCGCCGGAACGGGACTGCAAGTTCACGGGACAGTTCAGCTGCCGGAAGAGGCCGACGATCTTGGACGGAGTCCGGCCAAGTTTGAAATCGTCGGCAATGATCTCGATCTCGCACCCATCACCTCGGCGATGGAAAATCCGTTAACCGGTCACGGGAAGATCAACGGGACACTGGAAGTCCGCGATCAACAGATGCAGGCCGCGCTTCGTGTGGAGACGGGAGCGATCAGTAGTCGTGATTTCAGCTTGGAAAAACTTGAGGCAGCGGTTAACGCCACAAAAGATCTGCGAGTACAAAAAAAAGATGCCGCGTGGTTTGAGGATATGCGTGCCGACACGAATCTCGTGATCTCGGCTGCCCGCAACCACGAGTTCACAGTAGACAATATTTCGGTTCACCTCGAGCAAAACGGTGACCTCGTTAATATCAACAATCTTACGGTCCAACGCGGATCCAATCAGATTGTGGGCAGCGGTTCGGTTCGCCTGCTTGCGAACGAAAAAGATTTCACCAAACAACCGGCTACGTTCCAGTTCGCGATCAACGCTCCGCAAACCGGCGATTTTTGGAATGGGAATTCACCGAATCGCATCACTGGTGTGTTCAACGCCTCGGGTGGTGCGCGATGGAACGGTGCGATCGCCAACGGATGGTTCAATGTTTACGGAACAAATCTGCAGGTCAGAAATTTGTCTGTTCCGCAACTGAGCGGTACGGGGTCGATCTGGCAAAGCACGATTTTTCTCAATGACTTGACCGCCAATCTGAGTCAGCGCGATTTCGTGAACGGGGAGGGGACGCTCGATTTGCGCAGTGAAAGAAAATTCGGCGGCAAACTTGCTATCGATATCGCGGATTTGAAGACGCTGAAGCCGTTGCTGGAGGCGGGTGGAAACAAGACGGAACTGGGCGGTTCATTCACGATGAACTGGAATGGGCACGGCTCGCTCGCCAGGCTAACGGAAATTGGATCTCTCAAACTCGATTGGAAGAACGGTCGCCTCGGTAACATGAAGGCAATGACCGCGAATATTGACGCGACGTATTCGCAGGCAGGACTCGACATTCCAACTTTCTTTATCGGAAGCGATCGGATGGATTTCCAGGCGATTGTTTCGGCCAAGGGCGAGACACTCGAGATTTCGAAAATCCAGCTCGACCAGGGGCAGGCGAAATACGCCACCGGTTACGCGTCCATCCCATTCATCTGGAAAAATGTCGGCACGAATCGGCCTGTTTTCCCCCGCGACGGAAAGGTGAACGCAACCTTTGATTCGGCAAATCTCGATCTCAAGAAATTGTTCGATGACTTCGGGATGGAGCCGGCAGCGTCCGGATTTTTGTCGATCAAATTGCAAGCTGGTGGCACCCTCGAAGACTTGCAGGCCCATCTCGATGTGGAGGGGCGGGATTTACGCAATCCCAAGCTGACGAACTTCGATCCGGCGACGTTTCGCGTGTCGGCCGGTGCCGCCGGAAAAAAAATCAACGTTACCGGGGAATTGAAGCAACCGAAGATTCAACCCGTCAGTATTGCGGCGACGATGCCGTTTGATGCTGGAAAAATCCTGAGCACCCGCTCGTTTGACGAAAATATGCCGGTACAGGCGATGGTGCGTTTGCCGCGAAGCCCGGTGAACTTCATGCGACAATTCATTCCTGCGGTCGAGCAGCTCGACGGCGATGTGGCGTTTGATGTCGCGATCGGCGGGACCATTGCGCGTCCGGAATTCAGCGGCAGCGGCGACATCACGATTAATGCCGCGCGATTCACGAATGCGACATTGCCGGCTTTGCACGGGTTTCAGTCGCGTCTGCTTTTCCGAGGCAACACCCTGACCCTGGAAAGATTCCATGGCGATCTGGCGGGCGGACCGTTCACGCTCGGCGGCCGGGTTGTTTTCACCAAACTGACGGAGCCAAACATGGATCTGGATCTGCGCGCCGAGAGCATTTTGATCGCGCGCAACGATTCGCTGACGGCGCGGGCAGACATGAATTTGAAAGTAACGGGACCGGTCGCAAGCGCGACAGTGAAAGGAAACGTCGCGCTGACGAACAGTCATTTTCTCAAGGACATCGACTTAATTCCGATTGGATTGCCGGGCCGTCCGGCACCGGAACCGATTGAAAACCGCCCGGATTATTCGATCAAAACCCCGCCAATGCGCGATTGGAAATTCGATATTGCGATCAAAACCAAGGATCCATTTTCCATTCGTGGGAACCTCGCCAACGGTGGTGCTCTGATTGATCTGCATTTGGGCGGGACGGGGGGGCGCCCGGAATTGAAAGGCACGGTCAAATTGCAGAATGTGGAAGCGACTCTGCCATTTAGCCGTCTCGAAGTCACCAATGGTTTTCTCTATTTTGATCCGAGCGATTCGTTTAATCCAAGGATCGATCTGCAGGGCAGATCGTTGATCCGTGATTACACGGTGCGGGTTTATGTTTATGGCGACTCACTTTCCCCCCAGGCGATTTTCACCAGCGAACCACCGCTACCGCAGGAGGAAATTATCTCGTTGCTCGCGACCGGAACCACGCGGCAGGAGTTAACTGGAAGCGGCAACGTGCTGGCTGGGCGCGCCGCCATGCTGGTGGTGCAGCAACTGTATCGCAAAATCTTCAAGAAAGGC
>DATELT010000304.1:0-2374 GCA_035276245.1 Chthoniobacterales bacterium | reverse complement strand
TTCCACATCTTCCGCATTGATCACGTGCTTGGTTTTTACCGAATCTACGCCTTCCCGTGGCGACCGACTAAGAACAAAGAATTTTTGCCGCTCGATTGGGATGCGATGCTCGCGAAAACCGGCGGGCACTGGCCGCATTTCATGCCACGCGACGATGAAAAAACGGAAAATAGAGCAGCGAATTGCCGCGAAGGCGAAGAGTACCTGCGCATGGTACTGGCGGAAAGCGGAACAACCCGGGTAGTGGGCGAAGACCTTGGCACCGTCCCGAAATATGTTCGCCCAAGCTTACAGTCGCTCGGCATCGCCGGGTTCAAAATTCCTCAGTGGGAATTTCTGCATGGGCGAATGACGCCGGGCAATGAGTTCGAGCGGTTATCAGTCACGACTTATGCCACGCACGATCACAAACCGATTCGCCAGTTATGGGCCGAAGCGTCGGATGCAACCTCGCCGACTCACGGACAAGCACGGGAAGATTTGCTGAAGATCGCGCAATTCGCCGGGATCGCGCCACGTGAAGGCCTCGAGTACGAACGCGATTTTTATCCGGCAATCATGCGCGCGTTATTCAATAGCAATTCCTGGATCGCAATTGTCATGATTACCGATCTGCTTGCGCGCAAAGACCGGTTCAATGTCCCTGGCACAACTGTGTCAACAAACTGGGCGCGGCGTTTGCCAAAGACAATCGCGCAAATGCGCGAGAGCCACAGTGTTCGGCGAAGGATGAAAGTGATTCAAGAGCTGCTGGAAAAAAGCAGAAGGATTCCAGCCACGGATTGACGCGGATGAAGCTCGCATTCAGGAGGATCGGCGGCGAAAGAAGTTGAAAATCCGGGTTTAATCCGTGTTCATCCGTGGCTAATTAAATTATGAACATGCCCATCAAGGTCGCCGTTACCGGCGCCGCCGGACAGATTGGTTACTCGCTTGTATTCAGGATTGCCTCCGGAGCAATGTTTGGCCGGGAACAACCGATTGCCTTGTCGTTAATTGAAATTCCGAACGCGCTCGGTGCGCTCGACGGCGTGGTTATGGAACTGCACGACTGCGCCTTTCCCATGCTGAAATCGATTACGCCCACGGCCGATCTCGACGAAGGATTTCGCGATGTGAGCTGGGCATTGCTCGTCGGGAGCGTGCCGCGCAAAGCCGGGATGGAACGGAAAGATCTGCTTGGAATTAACGGCAAGATTTTCGTTGGCCAGGGTAAGGCGATTGAAAAAAATGCCGCGGCGAATGTGCGGATACTTGTGATTGGAAATCCATGCAACACCAATTGTTTGATTGCGATGAACAACGCGAAGCAGATCCCAAGTGATCGCTGGTTCGCCATGACCCGCCTTGACGAAAACCGCGCCAAGGCACAGCTAGCGCACAAGGCCGGTGTCGAAGTCACGGCGGTAACGAACATGACGATTTGGGGAAACCATTCCGCCACGCAGTACCCGGACTTTTATAACGCAAAAATAAATGGGCGCACGGCGAACGAAGTGATTGGTGAAGAAACGTGGCTAAAGGGAGATTTCATTGCGACGGTTCAACAGCGCGGCGCCGCCATTATCAAAGCACGGGGGCTCTCTTCCGCGGCGTCGGCAGCGAATGCGGTAATCGACACGGTGCGTTCACTGACAACCGATACCCCGGCGAGCGACTGGAACAGCGTCGCGCTCTGCTCGAAAGGCGAATACGGCGTTGAGAAAAACTTAATCGCGTCCTTTCCGACGCGTATGAAAAACGGCAAGGTCGAAGTGGTGACAGGAGTGCCGATCAACGAATTCAGCCGCGGGAAAATTGACGCCAGCGTGAACGAGCTGAAGGAAGAAAAGTCGCTCGTCAGTGATTTGCTTGGCGCGCCTTAAATAAACGGCAGCGATACGCGCTGTCGTGCCCTCAACATTTGGGCGGCCGAGCCGGATTGGCATGCTGAATTACCCAATCCGCTCGAAGTGAGCCGATTGTGAGTTGCCCGTATTGTTCACTCCGGATGCCGCTGATTCAGGCGGCAATCAATAATCAGGCCAGAGAACTGACGAAAGGAACGCTTGTTCCGACAAATTTGGTCATAGGTCGCGGAACCACGATGGTTTTAGCTTCAAACGATCAGCTGAGCAAAACCATCGGTGCGCTCAACGGCTTGGCCGGGAATCACAATGGCGTGCCCGTATCCGCAGTCGTAACCTCACCTGCCGCAAACAATGTTGTTGGCTCCAGCCCTGTAGTTTCGGTCTCCAGCAGCGCTCAGCTTGTGTCACTGCTGGGTAATACTGCGCCCGGTTCTGGCGGGGCAATCAACGTTACCCCAGGCACCGTTAACGTTGGCGGAAATGTGGCAGTCAGCGCCAACACCGCGGGTGTTAGCGTGAAGGCC
>DATELT010000303.1:0-5538 GCA_035276245.1 Chthoniobacterales bacterium | reverse complement strand
ACATGTTAGCGGTGATTTTGAGTCCCTCTTTCTGCGCAGCTTCGATTCGCGCCAGCAGTTGATCTTCTTTCGGCCAGTTTTTCTCGCCGGCCGCTTTGATGTGATAAAGCTCAGCCGGAATCCCGGCTTCGCGAGTGATTCGGATCAATTCATCGAGCGATTCGAGCAACTGATTTCCCTCGCTTCGCATGTGTGAAATATATTTGCCCTGATATTTAGCGGCGACCTTGCACAATTCGATTAGCTCGTCGGTTTTCGCATAAAAGGCCGGGGGATAAATCAGCGATGTGCCGATACCGAGGGCGCCCGCTTCCATTTCCTTGCGCACCAGTTCGCGCATCTGCTCGAGCTGCTCCGTCGTCGGCTGTTTGTCTTCCAACCCGATGACGTACTCGCGCACCGTGGTGGCGCCAAGGAAAGAGGCGACGTTGCAGGAGACACCATGCTTTTCCAGATAGCGCAGGTATTCCGCCAGCGTGCTCCACTTGATATCGTACTTGATGTCTTTTTGTTCGCGCACATACCGCTCTTTCATGCGGTCGTTCAGCGGACCCATCGAATTGCCTTCGCCCATAATTTCGGTGGTTACGCCCTGACGAATCTCGCTCTGCGATCTTCCATCCTGAATGAGCGATTCCGTCGACCACGAAAGCATGTTGATAAAGCCGGGTGCGACGGCGAGGCCTCGCGCGTCGATTGTGGTTTTAGCAGCGGCATTTGCCAAATCGCCGATGCTTGCGATGCGGTCGCCGCGGATGGCGACATCTGTGACCCGACCTCCCGTGCCCGTGCCGTCGTAAACCGTACCGCCCTTAATAACAACGTCGAACGGCGAGTCGGCCGAGGCGAATCCCGCGAAGCAGGCGATCACCAGAAGGATGAAATAATGCAGCCAGTTTCGCATTCGACGTTACGTATCAGCGCCCTGTCGCAAAGTCGATCAACAAAACCGTGTAAATAGCGGCTAAAGGAGGTTAGCGGCAAATCGGAGGGTAGTCGGCCAATCGGCCGAAAGACGACGGGCAAATTCCTCACTGGTCCAGACGTCCGAGCGGACTGGTGTCAGAGGCCCGTGCTATTGCGGCCCCAACATCTCGGATGCCGGGACGCTTGGCTGGTAGTCGTCATGCAGGGGATTGACTCCTTTTTTCGTTTTTGCGTTCGTGTCGATCATTACCTCAGAGTTTCGACTGGAAAGGCATCCCGAAAACGCAAACGCGCAGAAGATAGCAATTAGAAAAACTCGATTCATTCTCAAGCGTTAAACCTATTTGCAAATCAAACGAATTTCCAGTCGCGATCGGATACTCCTGCCGACGGACAACCAAGGTCCCGCTCTCGCCAACGCGCAAGACAATCGATGGGCTTACGAAGAGCCTGTCGACAAAGTAACTACTTTCCTGATTCCGTCAGCAACCGAACAAGTTCATCCTTCCACAACGCCGCGATGGTATGGCTGCCGTGACCGCGTGTTTTCTCGCTCAGCGGAATTAGAAACGCGCGACCCTTTGGAACTCGTTTGATTTCGCGCTCGAGAATTCCGAGCTCAGACGGGTTGATGAGATCATCGGCGGAATTGATTGCGAGAAGTGGCGCGCGAATTTTCGCCAAGTCCGGCCCAGGATCGTAATCATGCGATGCTTCAAGCGCGTAGAGCACGTCGTTGGCGTCGTCGGTTTTGAAATGTTCCGCGACGAATTTGTCGAGAACTTCGTCTGTCTTTGCGAGATTGGGCGCTTCATTTTGTCGCACGATCGGATTGCTGCTCATGAACCATAGCATCTCGGCCGCAGTCCGCAGACTCGGTGGTTGGGTTTTGTATTCGCCACCGTTCCAAGCTGGGTCGCCGCGGATTGTATCAATGATAACGCGCCGCCACGCGCGGTTGCGTCCGGAAATTTGCGTCGGAAGACTCGCCAGCGGCAAGAGTGCGTCCATGAACTCTGGATGCGTTTCACCCCAGAGCCATGTATGCATTCCACCCATCGAAGTCCCCATGACTAGGCGTGCGTGATTCACATCCAGGCCGTCTGTGAGTAACCGGTATTGCGCTTCGACCATGTCGCGATAGCCATAGCGCGGAAATTTTGCATGCAAGCCATCGCTTGGTTTACTTGATTTGCCGTGGCCAATTCCGTCCGGCAACACGATAAAAAACTTCGTGGCGTCCAGCGGCTGGCCCGGACCGAACAGTTCTCCGGCAAATTCCTCCCGAATAAACTGCGCACCGCTACCGGTCGTTCCGTGCATGATCAAAACCGCGTTGGCCGTTTTTCCCTGTGCATCCTTTTCCGCCTTTCCCAGGGTGCGGTAATGAATACGCAACTCCGGAAGCGTCTCGCCACTGGTGAACTTAAAATCGCGAATCGTATAGTCGCTTTCCGCCGGCGCAGGATAATCAGCGGCCCACACCGCTGTTGCCACGACCAAGAGAAATATTGATAGGTAGCGAATCACTATCGTTGATTAGCATCTGGTCAGTCGGCTTTCCAGTCACCGTCCGAGCCAGACTGGCGAATGACTGGACACCTAGCTTCCAAAAAGGCCGCGGCGTGGTATACCGGTGACGTGGGCGAGCCCGTCGGGAAGATCGATAAACCTGAGCCACGTTGGCAAGCGTTGCTGGCGCTGCTTGCCGTTGGCGGAATCTACGTTGCGCTGCCGCGAGCCTTGATCGCCGGCCCGAAATGGGTGCTTCCAGTTTTCATTTCGGCGCTGATCGCGCCCACGGTGGTAGCACATCGCACGGGCAAGCAATCCTTAAATCGTGTCTTGGGTATCATCGTGAGCAGCGTCATTACCCTGGCGTTGCTTGCATCGGTCGGCTTGCTCGTTGCCGCCGTACCCACACATAAGGAAGAACCGGTCGCGCTCTTGCGTTCAGGTGCCGAACTTTGGTTTACCAACGTGCTTGTTTTCGCCCTTTGGTACTGGCGATTGGATGGCGGCGGACCGACCGCTCGCAGTCAGCGGCGCGAGTTCGGCAGCCGTAGCTTTGTCTTTCCACAAATGCAGATCGAAAAAATTGAGCGCGGCCGGTTTGAGTGTCAGGGTTGGCGGCCTCATTTCGTCGATTATCTATTTATCGCTTGGACGACCAGTTCGACCTTCGGTCCGACTGACGCGCCTTTGCTCGCGCGGTGGGCAAAGATTCTCACCATGGTCCAGATCGGAATCTCGTTAACGATTGTGATCCTCTTGATTTCGCGAGCGGTCGGAGTGTTGTAAGGCCGATTTAGCGGTGCTGCCGTTCGGCTTGGATTTGCTTGAGGAGATCGGTGTGAGTTCGTTCCAGATCGTTAGCAAGGTTCACCCTTTCTTCTAGAGCTTCGGGATAAATTTCGAAACGTTTCTTTAATTTTTTCGTGCCCTGATCATAAAAGAACGAAATGTCCTGGTCGAGGTTGGGCACGATCAGTTCGTCGCTTAGTTTTTGATAACGCGCCATACGGGCCAGTCCCCAGCGGATTACCGATTCGTCATTTCGCAGCGCGTTGAGCGTCTCCAAGTCGAGCAACTGGATGCCACCACCTTGAAGCCAGATCGCAAAGTCACCCGGGGTGTAGTCGGTGATAAAGACAAACGGGCGCAGCGCCGGCATTTCTCCTGCATTGAGCGCGCGTCGAAACTCGGCCGCTTCTCGTTCTTGTCCCACGCGGTTAACTTTTGAACTGTCGATTCCTTGGCGAAGCGTTCGCTCGATTGAAGCAAGGATCCGGTCCCGCCGTTCTGCATCTTCCTGACGTTGCTGGAAGTTGTTCAACCAGAATGCGGCATAAACGCCGATGAAAACCAAAATCAACTCCGCCGCCCAACGGAGTAGTCGTCGCCAAAAATTTACGCGACTAGTTGTTTCCCCCATAAGGCAATGAGCTATGGGGAAGGCAATTCAGCAAACGCGACGTTGTCGCCAGTCGGTGACTGCAGAGCGGCTTCGTTGACGTCGGCTACAGCAGACGATTCTGAAGGCTCGGCGCGCCGACCGGCGATCAACGCACCTCGAAATAGGGATTTTTCCTATCAGCTTTTCGGGGCGCCGCCCGATTGTATTGCCGCGCTCGTTCCGACAAACTGCACGGGTGAAAATGAAGTCGCCGCTGCGACTGGATCCTGCCGACCGCCTAATTGTTTTGCGCCGGCTGGACCGATTCCGAAAATGGCAATCGCTGGACGACCGACGATTTTGCCGGTGCTGCCACAAATTGATTAGTGGCCGCCAAATCGAGGTGGTCGAGGTGATCGATGCAAGCGCTCAAGACGAACCTTGGCGTCTCGCTTGTCCGACAACAGACTGTCCCTCCAATGTTGAAGATTGGGTTTATCCAAATGAAATCGCGCAACCACCCGATAAATGGGGCCGTCGCGTCATTCGCGTTGTTGATACGGATGGGGAAAGATTCATCTTCTGCGGAAAGTCGCACGGTTATTCGCGCCGTCGCCTTTCGCAGCGATATGTGTTTGGTCCAAGGACGGCCGCCTAATGCTCACGCAGCTCACATCGAAATCATCGCCTGCGCAAAGCTCGCATTTTTACCGTTGTCCGGGCTGCAATGAGATGGTCGATGGGGGCGAACTGTCTGAAGTTTTATTACATCATCAGCATGTTTTGGATTCTTATCGGCTAGGAATGATGCGGCGACTCGTCGCCGCTCGGGCGAGGCCGACGCGCAAACGAAGGCAAAAGGTTGGAAGACATTAAGATCGTTCGCTGCCGCCGCTGAGGTCCTAGGCCCGGACGGCATATTTGTCTGGCACAAACGCGCGGCCGGCGCGCGCGGCATAGACCTGCGTGAACTCAGCGCCAAAGAGCAAGATCTGTGAGGAATAGTAGATCCAAAGCAGGAGCGTAATCAACGAACTGGCGGCCCCATAAGCGGAGGCTGCTTTGCCGCTGGCCAGATAAAGGCCGAGCGCCCATTTTCCGATGGCAAATAATATTGTCGTCATCACCGCGCCGATCCACACATCGCGCCATTGGATTTTCACGTCGGGCAGAAATTTGTAGATCGACGCAAACAAGAGAACGACAATTACAAAATCGAAGATCGAATAGACGACGACTGCAATGACAATCCCGCCAGGAAACATTGCCTGGACATATGCGCTAAAGCTCTTGAGCAGGCTTTCGATCACGAGGGAAACCAGGAGCAAAAAGCAGACGCCGGCCACCATGGCAAAGGAAAGAAAACGCGACCGGATAAACGCGCCGATTCCGAGTCCAGGCTTGGCTTTTACGCCCCAAATGGTGTTAAGCGCATCTTGTAACTGACCGAAGACACCGCTGGCGCCGAAAAGAGCCAGCAAGATTCCGATGGCTGTTGCTAATGAACTGTTCTTCGCTTCCGAAGCTTTCTCCGCGATATTCCGCACAACGTCGACGGCACTCTGGTCCAGAAAGTAACTCATTTGTTCCGTTAGCTTTCGCCAGGCGCCGGCCGGATCATCGTGAAAAAGCCAGCCAACTACAGCGAGTAATAGAAGGACCAATGGAGCGAGCGAGAAAACGGTATAGTAGGCAAGAGCAGCTCCAAGTTGGGG
>DATELT010000302.1:0-3510 GCA_035276245.1 Chthoniobacterales bacterium | reverse complement strand
ATCGTCGCCACTTTTTGGGCCGCTTCCTCGAAAAGCGCGCGCAAAGAAACGGGATCGATCGAATACGACGCTGCATTCAGAATTGCTCTGGCGAAGGCATGACTTCGAATCGCAGCTTTCTGGTATGGTCGCCGTCGTTCGATCGTCTGCGACAGTATTTTTCGAGAATCCGTTTTCGCTCTCTTTGTTTTCTTTGCCATTAAAACATTACCGATTTGTCAAGAATTGCGGAGAGCCCGTCGACCATGGTTAAGATTTTGTTGCCAACACGAGCGGCGACGGTCCCGGCGCCTCGAGAGTCCGCGCATCTGTAAACCCGGCTTCTTCGAGCCAGCTCTTGATTTCGTTGAAGCTGAAGGTATCGCCACGCTCGGTATTAACCAGCATGTTCACGGCGAACATCAGTCCATTGAGCGGTTCGGTCCGTTCGTCATTTACCAGCCACTCTCCAATCGCAATGGTAGCGCCGCTCTTGAGCGCAGGAGCCGCTTTCTTAAGTAACTTTCGACTGCGCTCTTCGCCCTCGCTGTGCAGAATGTGGCCGAGCGTGGCGATATCGTAACCATTGCCGAAATCAGCTTTGAGCAGATCGCCTTCGATGTACTTAAAACGGTCACTCACGCCGAATTTTTGGGTGATTCTTTTGGTTGTCGGAATCATCCCAGCCCAGTCAACCGCAGTCACCTCCACTTGCCGTGATTTTTGGGCGAGGGCAATTCCCCAAATTCCGGAGCCGGCAGCGAGATCAAGCACCCGCAAGGAATTTTTGGCGTCGGCTATCTTCAGGTGATTAGCCAACGCCTGGGCTGCGCCGTAACTCATCGGGATAATGTTCTCGACCAATTCGGTAAAAAATTCCGTGCCGGGTCCTTCCAAGTTACGCGCCTCCGCCGGCTGACCAGTGCGAACAATTTCATCCAGCTTCATCCAAAGCTGAATCAGGCGCAGCCGATTCATGCTGAAAAAGCCGGCCAGCGTACCGGGCTTGTTGCGAACGAGAAAATTCTCGCTCTCCGGCGTGAGCGCATATTTCCCGTTACGTTTTGTCAGCAATTCACCAACCAGCGCATTCATGATCGTGCGTAACCCGCGGGTCGAGGCTCCCGTCTCCCGGCTAACATCGTCAACCGATTTTGGGCAGGGCCGCGAGCGAGGGTGTCGAAAACTTTCTTCGAGACCGCCCCGCCGATAATCAAGGGCGGTGCGTAGGCAAAACCAAACTGCATTAAACGCTCGGGGGTGACCCGCGGTTCCTCGTTTTTCGCCATGAAAATTTCAAAATATTGGATTCAAACACCGATTGCGCAGTTCCAAGCAAAAGGCAAAATCAATCGATGGCGGACGAACCACCGCGATTAAGAATCGTCTCCTTCGCCTTTCATTCAGCGCGTGGAGTGGTTCGTAATCAAACGACGCGACGCTGGGCGATGTTCATCACTCTCGTTGTCGCCATGTTGATGGTCTTTCTTGGCACTACCTTTCTTCAGCCGGTGCTTTCAGCGCGTGAGCATCCCGGATGGTTCGTGTTTTTTTGGGCGACCTGTGCCTGGTTCACCCTCACGGCTCTTCTTCTCGGATTATTCGATTTGCTAATCCTGCGGGTACAAGAACGTTCCGCCCGGAAAATTTTGCGCGAAAAATTGAATCGCGAGTGAACCCGTACAAAACGCGTCAGGAAATGGAAGCAGACGAAGCCCGTCTTCTTGCTCCCTTTGCCCAGAAATCAGGCGAATCCCGCGGCCGACAATTTCCTGAGCCTTCCCACGCCTATCGGACCCAATTCCAGCGCGATCGTGCTCGGATTATTCACTCGCGCGCGTTTCGACGTCTCGAGTACAAGACCCAAGTTTTCCTCAACGGCACCGGCGATCATTTGCGCACGCGGCTCACCCACACCATCGAAGTTGCGTCGATTAGCCGCACCATCGCGCGGGCCTTGCGCCTTAATGAGGACTTGGCGGAAGCCATCGCGCTTGCGCACGACCTCGGGCATTCGCCTTTCGGGCATTCCGGCGAAGAAATGCTGGCCGAATGCATGCGCGAACACGGCGGCTTCGAGCATAATCGCCAAAGTTTGCGCGTGGTCGAATTACTGGAGCATCCCTACCCTAAATTCCCGGGGCTCAATTTGACTTCGGAAGTGCGGGAAGGATTGCACAAAACGCAGCTAAGCTCGCTGGAGGCACAGATCGCCGATCTCGCCGACGAAATCACTTATTACAGTCACGATCTCGACGACGCGATCGATTTTGATGTTCTCAATTTCGCGCAACTGGAGGACGTCGACGTCTGGAGGCATGCGGCCGATTCAGTCCGACGACGTTATCCGGATTTACGTGAACCGGAATGGCACAAGCTCATTATCCGCGACGTCATCGATCGACAGGTGCAGGATGTAGTCGCGACGAGCGCAGAAGAAATCGGTTCGGCTGAGATTCAATCACGAGACGATGTGCGGAAACAGTCTGCTCTGATTCGATATAGTGACGAACTGGCAACCGCCAATCGTGCGCTGCGGAAATTTTTGTATCAAAACGTCTACTATCATCCACGGGTGGCGCAGGTGAACCAACGCGCGTGCGAAATGTTGCGAAAAGTCTTCGAAAGTTATTTGCTGGATCCGAGCCGCCTCGGAGATGCCGCGACGCGGCGAATTGAAGGCGAAGGATTGCATCGCACCGTCTGCGATTACATTGCCGGAATGACCGATAGGTATTTAATCGAGGAATATCGCAGATTGGAGTGATGGAATACGTGCCTGCGGCGGGATTTGAAATTTGGAATTCGCCTCCGCGGAAGCGCGATTTTACGCCGAGGCGTTGCCGGTTTCTTCGCGTAGATATTGGATCACCAGACGGAGACGCGTATTTAAATCCAGCTCTTCCAGCACCTGCTGACGGCGGGCCGGGTCCTCAATGAAAGTAGATGCCATCAAGTCTGCCAGCATTGCGAAATCAGTCATGTCAGTGACGTAGCGATCGATTTTTTTTGGCAACTGCCGCCCGAGCTCTTTAAAGCGGCCGTATAGTTCCAGCACCTTCGTCCCAAGCGCATCGGTCTCCACTGTGGTCTCGGTCTGAGATTGAAGAGCTTCGATTTCAGCAATGGGAAACGGATGCAACTGCAAAAAATAGATCAAGCGGACTCGTTGTAAGCCTTGCAAGATGAGGTTGGAAGTGCCGTCACCGCGACCGACGCAGGCGCGAATCAAGCCAATGGTGGCAACGTCGAAAAAATCGTCTTCGTCTTTCCACTCTGCGCGTTCGGGCCGGAGAAGAGAGACGCAGAACATTCGCTCGTAGGCGAGAGCGTGCGTGAGCATCTGGCGGTAACGCGGTTCGAAAATGTAAAGCGGCAGTAATGCATGCGGAAAAAGGATCGCCCCGGGCAATGGCATCACCGGCGCCTCTTCTGGCAAAATGGCGACCTCTTTCATCCTTTCTCAAATAAAAGGAGGCAAAATTCGGGCCAAGAGTGCCTCCGCAACGAATTCGCGCCTGCGCGCATTTT
>DATELT010000301.1:0-5357 GCA_035276245.1 Chthoniobacterales bacterium | reverse complement strand
CCTTGCCGCGTTCGTGAAGTTGCCCAAACGCCAGATCCAAACTTTCACGACGCGTTGGAGCGTTCGCGAGCGAAGCGAGAAAATTCACCGCGGCGGCCGCGCCGGCGATCCCTTCGTGATTTTGCGTTCCGGTTTCGGCGCGTTCTGGTGCTGAATCAGGTGCCGGGATCAGCTTTGGAAAATCAAGCGATTCGAGCAGGTCGCGCCGGCCATAAAGAATCCCAAGGTGCGGTCCGTAAAATTTGTAGGCAGAACAGGCAAGGAAATCGCAATTCCATTCCCGGACATCGATCAACCCATGCGGAGCGTAATGAACAGCGTCGATGAAAATTTTCGCGCCGACTGCATGCGCCATTTCCCGGGCGTGTTGCACATCGTTGATTGTGCCAAGAGCGTTTGATGCCGCTCCGATCGCAATCAGTTTGGTCCGACGCGTTATCTGTTGCGAAAAATCCTCCCAATCCAGTTCACCGGTTTCCGGAATCATTTTCGCCATGCGCACGGTTACGCCGCGTTCCTTCTCCAGTCGTCGCCACGGGCCGATATTGGCATGATGATCCAGCTCGGTGATCACAATCTCGTCGCCGTGCGCGAACTCGGGGGCAAGAGCGCGCGCGAGGTGAAAGGTTAGCGTCGTCATGTTGGCGCCGAAGACGATTTCCACCGGTGCCGCATTGAAAAAATCGGCCAGCACGCTGCGCGCCGAATCAATGATAGCGTCGGTTTCCTCGCTCGTCGGATAAGCCCAGTGCGTGTTCGCGTTGTGGTGGAAAAGATAATCGTTCATCGCTTCGACAACCATCCGCGGCACCTGAGTTCCTCCGGGTCCATCGAAATATGCGACCGGGTAACCGTTATGGATGCGCTGGAGCGCGGGGAAGTGTTGTCGAATTTCGGCGGTCGATGCGACAGCTCCAGCAGACGACATTTCGCTGGTTTTTTGTAGAGCGACCGGCATGAAATGGAATTGAAGTCTAGAATCTACACAGGAATTTAGTTTTGCCGACGTAAACGCCAATAACATGCTCAAGACAACGTCTCTCGATCAAT
Source organism: Chthoniobacterales bacterium (assembly GCA_035276245.1). GTDB lineage: Bacteria > Verrucomicrobiota > Verrucomicrobiia > Chthoniobacterales > UBA10450 > AV69. The sequence goes on along the minus strand of DATELT010000301.1, from coordinate 4,307 downwards.
TCGGCGGTGCCTTTCTGATCGCGGTCTTCCTTCTCTTATTGTTCCTGCAATGGAAATTTCCATTGCGTCGCCAGAATTTTTCAAAGCTACGTCGATTGATCCGTAACACTCTCTTCTCCGCTCCCGGTTTCGCGCTGGCGCGAATCTCACTTATCCCGTTTCCGCTCCTGACTGCGCTTTGGGCAGCGCAACATCATTTCGGCTTGTTGCGCCTCCTCCCGATCCCACGCTGGCTCAGCATAGTCCTCGGGGTGCTGCTGATGGACTATCTCTATTGGTGGTGGCACGTCGCGCTCCATCTCGTGCCGCCGCTGTGGCGTTTCCATAACGTCCATCACTGCGACCTCGACCTCGATGTGACCACAGCGCTTCGGTTTCATCTTGGCGAAATTATTTTTTCGGTCCCCTTTCGCGTTATCGTGGTGGCGGCGTTCGGTATCGACTTTTGGGCACTCGTCGTCTTCGAGCTCCTGTTCGAAGCTGCAAATCTATTTGAACACTCTAACTGGCGGCTGCCTATTGGAGTCGAACGCCTCCTCAATCATGTTTTCGTGACCCCGCGGATGCATGGGATTCATCATTCAATTGTGCAAGGGGAGACAAACTCAAACTGGGGAACGGTCTTTTGCTGGTGGGATTATCTTCATCGCACTTTGCGCCGGGACGTACCGCAGGATGCGATCAACATCGGCGTCCCTTCTTATCGCGACGAGACCGAATTGACGCTCGGCAAACTGTTCGTCATGCCCTTCCGTTCCCAGCGATCCTGGCATCTGCCTGATGGCCAAATACCGGAGCGCCCGATCAGACCCGCGGACGAATTGATGCCGTAGCTCTCGTCTTATTGATTGGCCAGAGCAAGTCTAGGCGTCGCACAAAAAGTGCAGTCGAAGCACAAAAGGGTTTGGCGGAAAGGGTGTAAGGTGTAATCCTACAACGCGATCGCATGAGCAGCGGCGCGCGAGCGAATGAGGATAAGGCGAACGCCGGCACTGCCTTGAGGGCGCAACGTTAATACCGTAAAATCAGTTCACACCGCTAAAATGAAAACATTCATTAACTATCAGCTACTGGTTATGAAAATTTCGCCGCCTGTGATTGCGGCTGCAATCGCGCTTACTCCCATTCTTAATCCACGTGTTACGCGCGCCGACGAAACCTGCTCATCGCCGTATCTCGCCCGGATCGATGGGCAAGAAGAATTCGTTTATGTCTGGACGCTTGGCGTCGAAGGTCTCGGCGATGGCGCAGATAAACTTGTCACCGTTGACGTAAAACCGGGTTCAGCTACTTACGGCAAAGTTGTTAGCAGCACGTCAGTGGACGGGCGCAACGAAGCACATCATGAAGGATTCACTGACGACCGCCGCCAATTGTGGGCGGCCGGACTTGATACGAGTCGCATCTTCATCTTCGACGTCCACACTGATCCAGCAAAACCGGCGTTAACGAAAACGATCGATAATTTCGAAAAAACCACCGGCGGCGCGATCGGGCCGCACGGCGCTTACCCGCTGCCTGGACGGGTATTAATTCCGTGTTTATCGAATGCGAAAGATAAAGGCGGGACGACCGCATTGGTCGAATTTAGCAACGACGGCAACTACATTGCGACACACTGGATGCCGACGAAGGAGGATGCGCGCGGTGCAGCGAACGCAAGCCTTGCTGACGGGTACGGCTACGACGTGCGAGTATTGCCGCGGAAAAACGTTCTCCTTACTTCATCCTTCACCGGATGGAACAATTACACAACGGACTTCGGGAAGATGACGGCTAATCCGGAAGCGATGAAGCATTTCGGAAATACCATGGTGATATGGGATTTCCATACTCGTCAGCCGAAAAAAGTTTTCGCGGTACCAGGTGCGCCTCTCGAAATCCGCTGGGCTTGGGGCGACAACCATAACTACGCATTTACCGCGACTGCGCTAGGCTCGAAGCTTTGGCTCGTTTATGCGGACGATAAAGGTGAGTGGCAGGCAAAGGAGGTCGCGTCAGTCAGTGACGTTAAAGGCGGCGTGCTCCCAGTTGATATCAGTTTGAGCGCCGACGACAAAACACTGTTTGTCGATAGTTTCGGCGACGGTAAGTGCCGCGTCTTCGATGTATCCGATCCACAAAAACCGAAACAGATTTACGAGAAACAAATTGGCAAACAGGTCAACATGGTCTCACAAAGTTGGGATGGGAAACGACTCTACTTCACCAGTTCGCTCCTGGCGCATTGGGACAAGCAGGGCGCGGACAACGAGCAGTTTCTCCGCGCTTACGCCTGGGACGGCAAGGAATTGAAACCGCAGTTTGATCTCGATTTCACGGCCCTTAAACTAGGCCGGGCGCATCACATGCTCTTTGGCTCGACCAAGATCGGTTCGCCGCGCACCGTTGCGAGCATTCGTTAGGCGAGAATGATTGCGCATGGAGGGACGTGCGCCGTCGCGTCCCAGAAATTTCGGCGCGTTGTATGGCACAAAGCGGTGTCGATAACAGCCTTCGTGTCTGTTGTATCTATTGTCACTGCTATCGGCGACGAGACCCCGCCGCGCGACAGCAACTACGACTACGATCCACCCACGCCGGGTAGCTACGCTTTGCCGGTGGTGAAACTTGCCGCCGATGGCGCATTACTCGATACCAATAATAAAGCCGTAAATCTTCGCGACCTCACGCATGGGCGCATCACGATCTTGAGTTTCATCTATACTCGCTGCGCAGCGCCAAAGGCGTGTCCTTATGTGACCGGCGTTCTGGGTCAGCTCCACAGCGTGACGGCGAAGGATAAGACGCTAGCCAAGAATATGCGTCTAGTCAGCATTAGCTTTGATCCAGATTACGACACACCGGAACATCTGGCCACCTACTCTGAAAATGTTCGCGAAGAAAAATCAGGATGCGAATGGGATTTCGTTACCGCAAAATCTCGCGCGGAGCTAGAACCTATTCTTGTCGCCTACGATCAGGCCGTGGATAAGAAGGATAACCCGGCCGATCCACAAGGACCCCTTTACCACACACTACGCGTGTTTCTCATCGATCCCGAGGGTCGCATCCGGAACATTTACAGTTCCAACACACTTGACCCTCGCCTTCTCCTCGCCGATGTGAAGACTCTCTTGTTGGAGGGTAGCGCGCGGCCGTCTCGGTAAAAAGCCAGTTCGAGCCGGACTGATTGACAGTAACCCGGCGGGCAATATGATCGGCTGCGTGTCGGAGCAGAACGCGATGCGCGGCGCCAGTCGATATGATGCGGTCATTGCAACCTTTGTTGGATTTTTAGCTCTGTGCGTTTCTGGTTACACCGCCTACATGCAACGCCAGCAGGTGCGCGCAGCAGTGTGGCCAATCCTGGAATTCAATAGCAGCAATGCTCCTGACATTCACTTTACGCTGGCCAACAAAGGGGTCGGTCCTGCGCTCATACGGCAGGTCATCATGAAGGTAGACGGTCAGCCCGTTAGGAACTGGAAGGAAATGCTCGAAAAATTGCTCGGACCTGGTGAGCATTTGGGCTCTGAGAGCGACATCAATGGTCACGTGTTCGCTGCCGGTGAATCGATGACCGTGTTCACTCCCCGCGATCCCGAAAACAACCCGCTCAATTTCGACAAATCGAATCCGCTTTGGGTGAAGATGAATAAGGATCGCTTCCGCGTGACGGCTGAGATCTGTTATTGCTCCACGCTCGGCGAATGCTGGACGTTGCGTGCGGGCGGGCGGGGCCCCGGCACGACAACCGAGACCCGTCGTTGTCCGACCGCGTCGGCGGAGACGTTTCAGCAGTAGTATTCCTGGTAACCGATACCCGGTACTGCTAAAGAATAATCTTCTGTGCACCCTCGCGTGCCTGAGCTAACGGCATTTCAATCTGTACACAGAAGGATCGCCGACCTATCATCCTTCGACCGGCCGGTCTAGTGCGTTCCCTGGTCCGTCTTCGGCGCGAGATCGTTCCTGAAGACGGCTCCGTCTTTCATCACGAAAACGACTTTCTCGATCGCGTTGATATCCTGCGTCGGATCGCCGTCGATGGCGATAATGTCGGCAAATTTACCGGCTTCGAGCGTACCGATGCGATCGGACCAGTTCAGCAATTCCGCACCTTTGATCGTCGCCGCCTGCAAAGCTTCCAGCGGTGTCATTCCGCCGCGGACAAGAGCTTCCACTTCTTTTGGTAAATACTGCGGTTCATCATCGATCCCGACTGCGATTTTCAGGTGCGCTTTGAGCGCGCGCGTAAATGCCGGCTGTTGGGCCGCCAGAATTTCTTTCCCTTTGGCCAAGCTGATTGCGTCCTGTCCATGACT
>DATELT010000300.1:0-4287 GCA_035276245.1 Chthoniobacterales bacterium | reverse complement strand
GGCGGGGTGGTCAACGGGAGCTATTTCGACGTAATGGGTCTGCATCCGGTGCTCGGCCGGCTCATCGGTCCGGAGGATGACGGTCCGAAAGCCGCCAGCGTTTTTGTCCTGACTTATCGTTTCTGGTCGAGCGCGCTCAATCGAGATCCGTCAGTTATCGGCAAGACCGTTCAACTTGGCGAGCGTTCTGCCACCGTCATCGGTGTGCTCGAGCCTTGCGTCCCGTACCCGCAGGAGACCGAAATCATTGCCAACGTCGTTAGCAGTCCACATCATCTTTCGGCAACGATGGTGACCGAGCGTACCCATCGCATGACGGAGCTTTTCGCGCGTCTCGCTCCTGGAAAAACACTCGATCAAGCTCGTGCTGAATTGCGTTCCGTCTACGCGACGATGAAAAACGATCATCCGGAGGCATACTCCAGACAGGGAGACTTTCAGATCTCGGCCAAGCTGCTTCGCGACCAGATCACCTCAGGGGCAAGAACCGTTCTGCTCGTTCTGCTCGGCGCGTCGGCTTTGATGTTCATCGTCGCATGTTCCAATGTCGCCAACCTCATTCTGGCGCGCACTCTCCGGCGCGAACAGGAATTGGCTGTGCGCACTGCGCTTGGCGCAAGCAGAGGCGCGCTGCGCTGCATGCTCTTGGCGGAAAGTATTCTTCTCTGTGGTGCGGGCGCGGTGCTCGGGGTGTGGAGCGCGCCGTTTCTGGTTGATGTGCTGGCGCGCTACGCGTCGCGTTTTTCCGTTCGCGCTCTCGATCTTACGGTCGATTCCAGTCTGCTCTGGGTGTGCGTGCCGCTCACCATTGTCGCCGCAGCAATTTTGGCTTTTGTCCCGCGTTTGCCCGATGATGCCTCCGGTTCCCTGCACCTTTCGCCTGGCAGCGTCCGCATTACCGCCAGCAAGAGGCGACAGCGTATCTTCGTTATAACGCAAATCGGCGCATCATTCATCTTGCTCGCCGGCGCGAGTGTGGTGGTCACTACGTTGCTTGCATTACAGAAGACGGAGACCGGGATGGACTCACGCCACGTTCTTGCTATCAACGTTCCCGCCGTCTTTTCCGGAAAGACAAAGCAACAAGTTGTCGATTTTTATAAGGAAGTCATTCGTCGCATCGGTGCACTTCCCGGCGTTAGTAACACGGCGTGGGGAATGGTTACTCCCTGGCGGGATGCCGGCTCAGGTCCCACTCTGCAGTTTTGCGCCGATGGCCACGATCACTCCGCGGGTCAGGAAGATCCCCGCGCGCAATATCGTGTTATCTCGCCCGGATTCTTTGCCGCTGTAGGCGTTCCGATCATTGCGGGTCGCGATTTCAACGAGCTCGATGTTAAAAATAAAGAGCCGGTCGCGATCATCAGCCAGACGCTCGCGCAGCGGATGTTTCCCAATCAAGACCCTATCAATCGACATGTGTTCTGGACCGATCCGGTCTTGAAAACCAGCAGCAATACTTCGCCGGAATTGCATCGCATCATTGGCGTCGCCGCCGATATCGACGATGTGCACATCGTTCCGGAACCGACCGTCACCATCTATCACACCTTTGAACAAGGTCCGCTCTATCTCGGCCGCCTTTTCATCCACACGAGTGTTAATCCTTATTCATTGGTCACGCCGGTTACGCGCATCATTCGCGACATGTCCGCGGAGCAACCCATTGAGCACGCCGCTACCCTCGAAGATGCGCGAGCCGAAGTCCTCAGCCCGTACCGCTTGAACTCAGTGGTGTTTGGTATGTTTGCCGTCGTCGCGTTGTCGATCGCAGTGGTGGGCGTCGCGGGCGTGCTCGCGTTTTCCGTCAACGCTCGTATGCGCGAGTTCGGAATTCGACTTGCGCTCGGATCGCAACCGCAACGTCTCTTCAACGATGTCATTGCCGAAGGTGCCATCATGGCCGCGGCCGGCGTCGCTGCAGGAACGATTTTCGGTTTCCTTTTGACCCGCGTGGCACATGGCTACTTTGCGGATCTGACGATGCCCGGCGTTTGGCCAGTGTGCATCTCGGCCTTGGTACTGCTCGCGGTCGCGATGACGGCGTCGATGTTGCCCGCGCGACGTGCGGCCCGAGTCGATGTGGTTGAGGCACTACGCGCGGAATGAGATGAACGATCTAAAGTTTGCTTTTCGTCAGCTCGGCAAATCGCCCGCGTTTACGGCGATTGCGGTTCTAACACTCGCGCTCGGCATCGGCGCCAACAGCGCCATCTTCAGCGTTATCAATGCCGTCCTGCTCCATCCACTTCCATTTCCCAAACCAAATCAGCTCGTCGCCGTCTGGTCCAGGGTCGCGAATGACAATCTGGAAAAGCAAACCGAATCGATTCCCAATTATGTAGATCTTCGCGATCAATCGCAGACCTTGGTCGCGCTCGCCGCGTTCACACGGTCGGGCGCCGTGCTTAATGGAACGGAGGAAGCACGCCAGCTTTACGGTGTCGCCATTACTTCGGACATTTTTAAGGTGCTCGGTGTCGCGCCCGCGCGCGGTCGGGTTTATACGCGCAAAGACGATAACGTGGATACGCGCGTCGTTGTGCTGACCGATTACGCTTGGAAGACGTATTTCAACAGCGACCCGAACATTGTCGGAAAACAGGTCAGCTTATCTTGGCGGTCCTACACCGTGCTCGGAGTGATGCCGCCTGGGTTCCAATTTCCGGTTGAGGGCGAGCGAGCGGAATATTTGCAGCCGCTGCATCCGCTTGTGCCGGAAGAGGTCAATAATCGCGACTCACATTTTGTTCGAATGGTCGGCCGACTGAAACCGGGTGTGACGGTCCAGCAATGCGATGCGGAAATGAAGACGATCGCAGCGCGACTCGAGAAACAATATCCAAAATCAAACACGGGTCGTTCTAATCGGGCCTATTCGCTGCATGACGATATTGTCGGCGACGTGCGTCCGGCATTGATTACGATTCTCGCCGCCGTTGTATTTGTATTGCTGATCGCGTGCGCCAATGTCGCGAATCTCTTACTCGCCCGTGCAACCGCGCGGCAACGCGAGATCGCGATACGGACTGCGCTCGGCGCCAGTCGCATGCGGATCGTGTGCCAGCTTCTCGGCGAAGGTTTCTTATTGTCGATCTTCGGCGCCGTCGGCGGTCTGCTCATTGCCTGGTGGGGAATCGACCTTCTTCGTGTTTTCGGTCCGCAGGATGTTCCGCGCCTTGGCGAAGTCGCCATTAACGCGCCGGTCTTTTCCTTCACGTTTGTCGCCGCAATTTTCAGTACCCTCGTGTTCGGGTTGGTTCCAGCGCTCCAAGTGACGCGGCCAAATGTGAACGAGTCGTTGCAAGAAGGGAACCGTGGCGCCGTTGGACCCGGGTCACATCGCTTGCGCCGTTTGCTCGTCATCGCACAGGTCGCCTTATCCCTATTGCTTCTCGCGGGCGCCGGTTTATTGATCAAGAGCTTCGCCAATCTCCGCTCGACCAAGCCGGGATTCGATCCGCAGCATGCGCTTGTCGCGGAACTCATTTTGCCGAAAGCGAAATATCCCGAGCCGGAAAAGCATCGACAATTTTTCGAACAGGTTATGCCCAAACTCAGCGCATTGCCCGGAGTAGAGGCAGCCGGTGCGGCATTTCCGATGCCTTTTTCTAACAATGATTGGGGATCGACATTTTCAATTGTCGGTCAACCGCCGCGACCGCCTGGACAGGAATTGGAAGCTTCACACCTCACAATCACGCCGGATTATTTTCGCGCGATGCGAACACCGCTGTTGCGCGGCCGCGTCTTCAATTCCAGAGACACAAAGGATTCGCCGCCGGTCGTGATCGTGAACGAGGTGCTGGCCCAGCGTTGCTTTCCCGGCGGCAACGCGATCGGCCAGCAAATTGTTTTGATTCACGGCGACAACAGCCAGCCTTCCAATCAGCCTTCGGCACCGAAAGAAATTATCGGCATCGTTGGCGGCTCGCGCCACGAATCGCTTGCGGTCCAGCCGCTGCCGGAGTTTTACATTCCGGCTTCGCAGGATCCGGAGCGTCGAATGGACATCGTCATTCGCACAGCGGCCGCTTATTCCGCCGGACTGCAGGCATCCTTACGCAACATTGTGCATGAGTTCGACAAAGATCTATTCGTTCCAACTCTCGAGCCTTTGGAGAAACGCATCGGTGTCACTTTGGCCCAGCCACGATTTAATATGATGCTGCTTGGAACCTTCGCCGCAGTCGCCATGATCCTGGCCGCTATTGGTATCTATGGCGTCATCGCCTACAGCGTGGCGCAGCGAACGAAGGAAATTAGCATTCGCATGGCGCTGGGCGC
>DATELT010000299.1:0-4358 GCA_035276245.1 Chthoniobacterales bacterium | reverse complement strand
GTATAATTGAGCCGAGGCAACAAACCGGGCAAGACAGTTCCAGTAAAGGAGGAGTTGTATATGAAAAAATTATTCGCAGTTGTGGGAATGACGTTGATCGCAGGCGCCGCCTTTGCCCAGACTTACACGGCGCCGGGTGCGCCGCGGAGAGTTCCAGGGCCGCAAAAACCGCCACCGCCGCTTCCCGCGCGTGAGCCCGGCGGAGTGATCCCGCGCGCGATTCGTAGTGGTAATCCGCTGCAAATGCTCAATCCGTTCGCGCCGGCCCGTTACGGCACGTCGCAGCAAAGCGTGGCGCTTAAACCGGAAGAGCCGAGGAGACGGAGCGGCAAGCCGGAAGACCCGGGTAAATGGAACGGCATTAAGCTGTTCGAATTTTATTTTTGAGCGGGCGTTCGGACGTCCCGGTCGTCGCGTCATATTGTGCGACGTTTCTGAAACCGGAGATGCTGCACATCTACCGGCAGATTACGTCGCTCAGGCGGATCCGGCCGGTGGTGATTGCGCAGAAACGGGAAAACGAAGAACGTTTTCCGTTTCAAGATATTCGGGTGGTAAAAAAGCCGGCGTGGCATTTTCTGCGGCGCATCTGGTTTAAACAAATTGTTGACCGGCCATGGCAAATTTCTACCGCTGAGGTTGGTGAAATTGAGCGCGCGCTCAATGAAAGCGACTCACAGTTACTGCATATCTATTTTGGACACGTCGCTGTTCTGCTGCGGCCGTTAATTCGTCATTGGCCAAAGCGGACAGTAGTTTCGTTTCATGGCGCGGATGTCTTGGTCGACATGCAAAAATCCGCTTACCGGCGCGGAACCGAGGAAATGTTATCCCTGGTGCGACGGGTTCTGGTTCGGTCGGAATCCTTGCGGGAGGCGCTGATCGGTCTCGGTTGTGCCCCAGAGAAAATCGAAATTCAGCGTGCTGGAATTCCGCTGAATCAATTTCCATTTAAGGAACGGAGGGTGCCTGACAAGGGCGCGTGGCAATTGCTGCAAGCGGGCCGGCTGATCGAGAAGAAGGGGTTGAAGACGGCGTTGCGAGCGTTTGCAAAATTTCGAAACGAATTTCCGTCCGCGAAACTCGCCATTGCGGGTGAAGGATCGCAACTCGGCGAATTGCAATCGCTCACGTGCGAGCTGCAGATCGCGTCGTCGGTCGATTTCGCCGGTTTCGTTTCGCAGGAGAAATTGCGCGAGCTTTTCTATTCTTCGCATCTTTTCCTGCATCCGAGCGAGACCGGTCCCGATGGAAATCAGGAGGGCGTACCGAATTCGATGTTGGAAGCAATGTCGACCGGACTACCGGTTTTCGCGACGCGGCACGGCGGAATCCCGGAAGCCGTTGAACACAACATTGGCGGTATTCTCGTCGAAGAACGTGACTACGAATCGTTAGCTGATGCGCTTATCGATTGCGCCAAGGACTCTGCTCGGCTGACGGCGATGGGTCGCGCAGCATCGGAAAGTGTGGCGAAGAATTTCAGTCAAACCGAACAAACGCGGCGATTGGAAGACATCTATCTGCATGAGATTGCGTGAATTGTAGGGGCCGCCTTCCTCGGCGACAAAGATCGGCCCCTACCGCTGGGACAGCGGCCTCTACAAGTCTGCTAAGAAGCGCGCGAGATGTTCTTTGCCTCCGCGAAACGAGAGTTTTTCCTTGGCAATCTTCGTCGCCCCTTTGGCAACTCCCAGTCGCTGATCTTCATTGGTTAACAGCCGCTGCGCGATCTCGGCTAAGACGTCGTCGCTTCTTTTTTCGCCGCAGGTTTCCGGGAACGCGATCCGCTCGATCGCGCCATCGCCCCCGACGCAAACAGAACGACACAAAAGAGCATCGCCAGCCACCTGACCCGGGACGCGGCTACGATCGAGCTGGAAAACAATTTTGTGACGCGCCACCTCGCCCAGATAGGCGCGATATCCCATGCGCTTTTCGTGAATGCGAACTTTACGGAAGCCGATTTCAGCAATGAGTTTGGCTCCGCGCCGGCGGTCCGAATTAAAAACTGTGACCGGCTCCTTAGTTTCCTCGCTCAATTTTTTTGCAGCAAGAAGCGCCGCAAAATGATGCCGAGTGGGAACGCTAAGCTCGCGCGTGCCGACGAATATTCCGGAACGATGCTCCATCGCCCAGTTCCAATTCTCGTCCTCAATCGGGTAAGGCGTCGGGATGAAGTCAACGCCTTCAAGGCGGAATGAACGAAATAAGTCCGCAGCTTCCGGTGTGCTGGCGATGCAGCCATCGGCTTCGCCCACAATCTTAACGAACCTAGCGAAACGCGCCGGATCGCTCAACTGCTGTGCAATCTGGTGTGCCCCGGTCTCTTTCAGTGCGACGACAGTCTTTCGTTTCGATTTTTTCAATTCTATGAGGGCTTTCTCGCTTGCGCGGAAATCGCCGCGCAAGAGCAGTAGCACCGGCCAGTTGCTCGCAATGGCGCGCTTGGTGTCGCGAAAGACTGCCCCGCGGGTACACGCCGCATAGGCGTGAAAGTTCACCGGCGGATGTTCATTAGCCTGCGGCGGACGATCTTCAGTGAAATGCTCCTCGTGATCGCGTCCGCCGGGGTTTAAGACCGCAAGACGAAAGTTTTCTATGTCTGTCGCCATTCTACGGCATTGAATCACCGAGGTCTGAGCAGAGGGGATGCGTTTCTATGCGTCCTGGATTATGCAGAAGCATATCCCTCCGAGTGTTGCCTAGCGTTCAGATTCATCTGACTCACACGCTAATTACTTTCGTCTTCGTCCACCGGCTGCGCCCGGCGGACTTCAGGCTCGCTGGCTTGTGGACTCGGTCGAACAACGGGAATGGCGCGGCGAATTTCCACGGGCGATCCCGTCGGTTTGATCGCTCTTATTAGTGTCTCTGACGGAACCGGTGATGGCGTCGGTTCGCCCGTTTCGCCTTCGGGCTGCACCGGTATCGCTTTCAAGACCGGTTTTGTCGGATCGGGCATTTCCTCGGACACCGCCTCTTTTTCCGCTTCCGGCGAGGGTGAAGGCGTGGGTTTTGGATTCACCATCGCGTGCACTGAATTGTATGGATCGCGTGCCGCCAGCAGAGTTGGTTCTTTTGGCACAATCGGTTTCACTGCACTGGTGTCTACCGCAAGGGCCGCGCGCGGAAATTCTGATACTGGCAAATCTCGTGTCAGCGAAGCATGCATTTCTCCATGGATGTTGCATGTCTCGGTTGGTTTTTGCGCTGATGTTGCAAACTCGAGGTAAGTCGTCTTCTCGTCCATTTCGCCATCAGCCACTTTGATTTTCTCGATGCACCTATCGGTGGCGAGCAAACCGGATTTCGCGCAAATGTTCACTCGTTCCAATCCGCGCGGCTGCGGAATTTCCTTTGCAGGATAATGCGTGACCGATGCGTTCATCACATCGACCCACACCGGCAACGCGATGTCGCGTCCGAACGCCCCCCGAAAAATCTGCTGTGGCTTATCGAACCCAGCCCATACCGCGCAGGTAATCGCACTGTCGTATCCGGCAAAAAGCACATCCGTGAAATCATAAGCAGTCCCGGTTTTTCCAGCCGCTTCCATTTTCTTCAAGCCAAAGCTGGCGCGCGCATCTTTGCCCGTGCCGCGTTCGAGCGCATCGACCAGGCACGAGTGCATTTCGTAGGCCGTCTCCGGTTTGAGTACGTCCTGCTTGCCGTAATCACGTTGCGCATGCCAAATCGTGCCGTCCTTTTCTTCGATCCGTTCCAAAACGTGCGGCAGCGTTGGCCGCCAACCGCCATTTGGGAAAATGGTGTAAGCGAGTGCGAGCTCGGACAAAGTAATTTCACTGCTCCCGAGAAATGTCGCCGGATACGGTCGCAGCGGAGATTTGACTCCGGCCCTGCGGCAGAGATCGATCACACTCTCGACGCCCGGATTCATCCCGAGCCGAATGGTGGCGCCATTTTTCGATTTCGAGAGCGCCTCGCGAGCGGTGATCGAACCTTCGTAGCGATTCTCCGCCGTTTCGGGTCCCCATTCGCCGAGAATCCCGGTCGTGCCGCCGATCATGACTGCGCGATTGTCGAGCGCGGAATCCTCCACCACGGAGCCGGGAAACATTCCCTTCTCGAATGCGGCGGCGAAAACGAATGGTGTCATCGCGGTTCCCGCCGGCCGGCGAGCCTGCAGTGCACGATCGTATTGGTTGTGCTCGAAATCGCGACCGCCCACCAGCGCAAGAATGCCGCCAGTCACGTTGTCCAACACGATCACTGCCCCCTGCAAATAATCGGGTGCCGGCGGTGGACTCGCCCCGGCCCGCGTCTTGCGAAAATTCGCTGTGTATTCTGCGTAAGTTTGATGCCGGTAATTCGGATGTTTTTCTACCTGATCGAGA
>DATELT010000298.1:0-3119 GCA_035276245.1 Chthoniobacterales bacterium | reverse complement strand
GCGACGGCTACCGGTCCACCACTGCATGGCGATCACGCAGCTGAAGAAGAAACCACTCAGTTAGAAGCACAAAAACGTTTCGTGGGCGGGCCGCACCACGTGTCGGTTGAGCTGAAAGGTTCTGAAATCGCACTCCAGCACGCCGTGATCCCGGTCGCAAAAGGGGTGGTTGAGTCTGCAGCTGCTCCGCCGATTGAGCCAGAGACGGCGGCCGCCAGCGGTCGCACCGTCGAGCCTGCCTACGCCGCTCTCGAGGAGTCATACGCGAGACCTGTCGTCGAACAGGTACCGACAAACGGTAAGACCCAGGTTGCGTACGAATTTCCCTTAGCTCCGCCCATCTTCGTCGAACCGCTGAGCAAGGCGGTTGTGGCAGAGCCCAAGCCTGAGCCGGAAGTAGGGCCGGCGGCGGCAATGGCGGTAGCGGAAGAGACGGAAGCTGGTGAACCAATCGAGGCGGTATCGAAGTGTCCTGAGGCAGTATTAGAGCCAGCAGAGTCAGTATCCAAGCTGATCGAGCCCGAAACGAGCGCTCTGGAACCGGACCCCTGCGAGCCCGCCATAGCAGGGGCGGCAGCATCCATCGAAATCGAGAGACAAGATCAAGCGTGGTCGCCAGAAACAGAACCTATCGAGCAGGGCCAACCAGTCCCCTATCAAACCGTCGTTACCGCGGAAGAGCCGGCTGAGATCGCGTCGGCCGAAGAGCCGGAAGTTGCCACCGTCGCCGAAATCGCTGGTGTTAGCGGTGCCATTGCGGGCATCAGCATGTTGCCGAAAGCGCCGGAAATCCAGGCACCGACGGACGCCAAAGATTTAGCTTCACAACCAATGACAATCGAAACCATGCCTGAAACACTCCAAACACCAACGGCTCCCGTTATTCGAACCTCGGGAGGTCCACCGCAGCCTGCACACACCGCGCCCGCACCTCAAGCAACCGCTGGCGGCATGCATCCGGCTGTCCAAATCACGCTCTCTTGCGAAATCGCTTCGATGCAATTGACATCCTCCTTCAAAGTGGGCGCGCTGCAATTGCGGCCCATCTCTAAGATCGTTACGATGCGCCTGGCCTCACCGTCGCAGCAACAGGCGCCGATGAATCTGCAGGTCAACTTTGAGATTTCGAAGATCCAGGTTGCGCAAGACAGTCTCGGCCAGATGCGGTTGAGTCCGTCGCAACAACAAAAACCTGCGCCCCTGGTATCGCCGTCACTTAATATTTCTGGATTGCAATTGGTTTCGGGATTCGAGGCAGCACCGCTGCAATTGACGCCATCGCATCAGACCCGGGCATCCGTCGATCTGACCGCGACCTTCGAGATTACGAGTGTGGAATTTTCCCCCACCTTCGAGATCGCTTCCATCCTTCTGAATTCGACATCCAAGCCCGTTGCCGTGCAATTAGGCGGCGCCGGGGCGACCTCCGTCGAGCCCATGTTCGAAATCACGGAGGTGCAGATGGCGAACAATGGTGAGATCGCGATGCTGCAATTGAATCCGGCGGGCGCCAAACGCGGATAGCGATCGTAGACAGAATTTGCAACCGCGTTGGAGAAAATTCCGCACGGTTGTTATTTCCTCTTAAGCAATCTTGCGCGGTTCAACGATTGCAGGGAGGAAACAATAAATTCGCCACTCTTGCGGATGAGTTTGCCATCAAAGTAAATCTCGCCGCCGCCATACTCGCGGCGCTGAATGCTGACCATGTCCCAATGCACTTGGCTGCGGTTGCCATTGTCCGCCGTCTCGTAAGCCTGCCCGGGAGTAAAATGGAAGGAGCCCGCAATTTTTTCATCGAACAAAATGTCGCGCATTGGATGCAAAATGTGAGGATTAAAACCAAGGGAAAATTCACCGACGTATCGAGCACCGACGTCCGCGTCGAGAATATCGTTTAGCTTTTTGGTTTGGTTGCTCGTCGCCTTTACAATTTTCCCCTTCTCGAATTCGAGTTGGATGTTATCGAAGCTTGTGCCCTGATAAATCGTCGGCGCGTTGAACCTAACGACACCATTGACCGAATCACGGACCGGAGCGGTAAACACTTCGCCATCGGGAATATTGCGATCTCCGCCACAGATCACGGCCGGAATCTTTTTGATGCTAAAGCGCAAATTCGTTCCTGGACCAACGATTGTTACCTTATCGGTTCGCTCCATTAATTTTTTGAGTGCGTTCATGCCCGGCCGAAGCTTGCGGTAATCGAGCGTGCAAACCTCGAAGAAGAAATCTTCAAACGCCTCGCTGCTCATGTTCGCCAGCTGGGCCATGGCCGGCGTAGGCCACCGCAGCACCACCCATTTTGTTCTCTCAACTCGTTGGTCTTGGACCGGCCGCATCTTTTTCGCCACTAGTTTCAATTTGTCCGTCGGGACGTCGGCCTGCTCAGTGATGTTATGGCTGCTGCGCACTGCGATGTAGGCATCCATTTGTTTCATTCGTGCGAGCTCATGGCGTACCAATAGGTTCAACTGAGGGTCGGTGGCATGGAGCGCAAGCTCGCGACTAAGTCGCGCTCGTTGCAATTGGACGAACGGAATGGCACCACGCTTTCGGGCCGCCCGTACCAACGCAATCGTCATTTCATCCGGCGTGTCAAACGCCTCGATCAACACCTTCTCGTTGCGTTTTAATTCGGTGGAATAACCGGTCAAAATCTCTGCAAGTTTATCGAAGCGGGCGTCGTGCATAGATGGCTATGATTCCATTGCTCACGACGCATGCAACTGACGGAAGTTGGGTATCTTGGACTACGGGTGGAAGCGCGACGCGAGACCGCTTTTGGTTATCGCGGTCTTTTAGAAGACCACCGTTGTCAAATCGGCGTAACCGGATTGCGTCCGATAGAATGGTAGCGAAATCCCACCTTCCCCATTGTAGGTGGATCAAACAAATTGCGGCCGTCAAAGACAATCGGCGTGATCATTTTTTGTTTCACCACGGCGAGATCAACGTTGGCAAATTCCTTCCACTCTGTTGCAATGACGAGGGCCTCGGCGCCGTCGACCGCGTCGAGGGCAGTATTGCAAAAGCGGGCCGCCTTAATTTCGGCGACCTCGCGGGCCCGCTCCATCCCTTTGGGATCGTAAACCGAAACCTGCGCGCCCTCGCGCAAC
>DATELT010000297.1:0-8374 GCA_035276245.1 Chthoniobacterales bacterium | reverse complement strand
AGCTTTGCCCTGAAAGCGGCGCAACACGGTTCGGTGGCAGTGATCACGAAACGTAAAGGGGCCGATAGCAACACGGCATGGGCGCAGGGAGGGATCGCCTGTGTCACGAGCGACGAAGATTCATTTGAGCTGCACGTGCGCGACACGCTCGAAGCCGGCGCCGGGCTTTGCGACGAAAAAGTCGTGCGCGCGATCGTGACGGAAGGGCCGGAAGCAATTCGTGAGCTGATGAACGTAGGCGTGCATTTCGATGAACGCGACGTGTCCGGCCATCGCGAGCTCGACCTTGGCCGCGAGGGCGGACACTCGAAGCGGCGAGTGTTACACGTCCAGGACGTAACCGGGCGCGAGATCGAAAACAAGCTCCTGGCCGCGCTCGGACGATCGCCCCAGGTGCAGTTGCTGGAAAATCACACTGCGATCGATTTGATCACAGCCGCGAAACTGGGATTCGCGACGGAAGATCGTTGTCTTGGTCTCTACTCACTCGACGAAAAAACCGGCAATGTCGAGACGATCCGAAGCGACCGCGTCGTGCTGGCCACGGGCGGATGCGGGAAAGTCTATCTCTATACCACCAACCCCGCGGTCGCGACTGGGGACGGGGTAGCGATGGCATGGCGCGCGGGTGTTGCCATTGCAAACATGGAATTCGTCCAATTCCATCCGACCTGCCTCTTTCACCGCGAGCAACGTTCATTTTTGATTTCCGAAGCTGTCCGTGGCGAAGGCGGAATTTTGCGGGGCGACGGTGGCGCCGATTTCATGTCACGGTATCACCCGCGCGGTTCGTTGGCGCCACGCGATGTAGTGGCGCGTGCGATTGACGCCGAGATCAAGCGCAGCGGTGCGCAATGCGTTTATCTCGATATCACGCACCGGCCTGAAGGGTTTTTGCGCGAACGGTTTCCGCACATTTTCGAGACTTGTTTGCAACTCGGAATCGACATGAGCCGCCAACCCATTCCGGTGGTGCCGGCGGCGCATTACCAATGTGGCGGAATTAAAACCGATGTTAACGGTGCAAGCAGTCTGCGCGGTTTGTTTGCCATCGGCGAAGTGGGCTGCACCGGTTTACATGGAGCGAATCGGCTGGCCAGCAATTCGTTGCTCGAGGGCGTGGTTGTGGCGCGCCGCGCGGCCGCGGCAATGATGCGGGAATTTCCACGGGAGCAAGACCATAAAATCGCGCTGCCGGAATGGGTCGCGGGCGACGTCCAGGATGTGGACGAGCTCGTCGTCATCTATCACAACTGGGATGAGATCCGCCGTCTGATGTGGGATTACGTCGGGGTCGTTCGCACGGACAAACGACTGCAGCGCGCGGCCTCGCGTCTACGGAATCTCCAGAGGGAAATCCGGGAGTTTTACTGGAATTTCAAGGTATCAGTCGATTTGCTGGAACTGCGAAATCTGGCCACGGTGGCGGCCCTGATTGTCGACAGCGCGCTTTTGCGAAAGGAGAGTAGAGGCCTGCATTACACCTTGGATTACCCGCAGACCGATGAGGCTCATTTCCGGCATGATACCGTGCTGTCGCGGGGGTAAATACTTGGAACAGTTGCTGCTGCAATATGTAAATAGCCCGCCGGGAAAGGGTTCCTACAAAGGAAGGAAAACCCCTTGCCTGGCGGCATGTTTTCGAATAAGAAAGGCCACCGCTAAATGAGAATAGGATTCGCCCCCCTCGCTCTAGCGCTCCTCGGGTCGGGGGCTGCCCTTATGGCTCAATCGCCCTACGAGAGCGCCGCGGATTTCGCCAAATATGCCCGCAAATTGCGTGACCAGGCGCTGCTTAAAGTCGAACCCCAAGTCTTTGTGCCGACCGCGTCACGCACCAACAGCGCTACCCGCTATCCGTGGAAGACAAGCATTGTCACAACGGTGTTTTGGGTGGGCGAACAGGCTGGCGGAAACAATCCGGTGCCGAATTACAAGAGCGCCTGGGACGCGAACTGGACCTCAAACTATGGCGGCTTTGATAGCCCCGACAACTCCGCGCGCAGGGGTTACATACCGGCGTCGTTTGTGCCCCGGCAGAATCCGTTCTACTGCGCGCTGCCCTATAACGACGTGACGCACGGCCAGTTCAAGCCGGAAGCGCCGCTTGTCATTCCGTGGTTTAGGAATGCTTACACCGAGCCCGGCCATTCTGTTTGCAAGGATCGCTGGCTCGCAATCCGCAAGGGCAACCGCGTGTGCTACGCGCAATGGGAAGACTGCGGGCCGTTCCGGACCGACCATTTCCAATATGTTTTCCAGAATGAACGACCGAAGCCCAATTTGAATCACGGAGCCGGTCTCGATGTCTCTCCGGCCGTGCGCGATTATCTCGGCCTCCGCCCGACCGATGTAACCGACTGGCAATTTATCGAAGTGCGGGATGTTCCGCCAGGTCCATGGCGCACCTATGGCGATAACAATCATTTCGTGATCGCCAAGCGCCAGGCTGAAGCGCAGCTTGTTCAACAAACTAACGGAAGCTCGCGGTAGGTTCGAGCCTGCGGGACGGTAGCACCCAAAGCGCGTGTGCGGCCTTTAGATTTCGTTGCGCCAGCTAGCCGCTACTTCCGATCACGCGCGGACGCAGTTTTTCGAAGGTCGAGTCGAGCTCGTCAATGCGGTTAACCAGTTGCTGGTAGTGGGTGCGCTGTGCCGTGCAGAAAGCGGTGAGGGGTTGGATAGCGGCATTGATTTCGCCATAGAACAAATCGATCGCATGCGAAATCTGATTCTCTATTGCAGCCACGAGTTCGGTCCGTTTCGTGTCCATTTGTTGGGCGTAAACACCCAGAATTTTTCCGCGCTGCCGTCTTGCCAGAAAAGTTCCGATAATCGCAGCGGAAGCCGCCAGGACACCGGTGACATCTGCGATAGCCGCGCTACTCATCGCTGCAACCAGTGCCACCAGACCACCCGCTGCCGCTACGCCCGCCGGAATCCGGAGCCGATCGGACGTTTCCCGAAATATTGTTCCCATTTGTTCTGCAATGGCATCTCCGCCACTTCGCTCGGCTAGGGCCAGTTGAATCGATTGCAATAGCTCCCGGCGTTGCCGGGCAAAATCTGGCGGTGTGCGTGGAGCCTGCGTTCTCACTTCGCTGTCAAAATGCGTCTCAATCATGTCCCGCAGTTGTGGCCAGATGCCGCGCAGATCGGTTTCAAGCAACTGGATAGCGTTTTCGATTTGGGGTTGGACGGCCTCTCGAAGCTTCGTTTCCATTTCTCCCTGCAAGTCACGCTGCCAATAATCGCGTCGCCAAATCATGTTCACCGTGGTCCAGAACGTCAGTTTCTTCTCGAGGAATCGCGTTCCTTGTGCCGCGCAATCGCGACAAGCCTGGTCAATGCCGCGCACAAAACCGTGGACCTGCCGCGCCGTTTGCTCTTTACGCGCCTGTAGAAAATGGATCAGGCGCTCGAAGCGTTCTTCATCCCGATGGATAACGCGAAAAGCTTCGCGCACTTCGGACGCGATCTCGCGCAAAACAACCTGCGCAGTCTGCCAGGCCGAGCGCAACTTGAGCGCATGCGCACTCGCGTCCGCCACGATCAAATCGATGTGCTCCTCCAAAGGAACAATTTCACTCTTTTCCTCAAGGCTGGCAGCGTTCGGCGCACCGGTGCGCGCGAGTAACGCCTGACGTGCGGAGACCGCAAAGATAGGTGGTACGGTCCCCAGCTTTTGCAGCGCGGTGTCCTGTAGATGACGGCGAATCACTGCGATTTCTCCTGGCTCGCGCAAATCAGCCTGTTGCAAAACAAAGACGATATTTTTCAACCAACGCTTTTGCACGAAGGCGAGGAAATCCCAGGCCGATTGCGTCCAGGGATTGACCACAGAAAAAACAAAGAGCACAAGATCGGCACGGGGGACGAATTGCTCGGTGATGCGCTGGTGCTCCGAGACCATGGTATTGGTGCCGGGAGTATCGACGATGTTAAAGTTGCGCAGGAAATCGATCGGAAGAAAACGCTCGATGAGTTGGGGTGAGACGTCGACCGTCTTTTCCACCTCGCCATAGCGAAAAATGCAAACGCGATCGGTCGCCGGAAGCACGCCGGTCTTGGCGAATTCGTTGCCAAAAAGGGCATTGAGGAGGGAGGATTTTCCGGCTTTCACTTCGCCGACTGCAACAAAGAGAAGCGGTTGTCGGATATCGGTGAGTAGGGCATGCAGCGTCTCTAATGAGGCAGGGCTGCGTTGCAAGTCGGCCCCGAGCCTGAGTAAGCGGATCAGTGCAGTTTCGAGGTCCGTTCGAAGCTGCAGATAATGATCTGCGATCATGCCGGCGACTAGGTGCTGGGCGATCCTGCGACGGACGGCGAGGGCGTGGATGCGGGCGCAACTGGCTTGGGCGTTGGCGGCGGTATTGGTGTTTGAAGTTTCAACAATTCGGAAACGGTTACGAACTTGAACCCCTTCGCTTCCAGTTCCGTCAATGTTGCCGGCATGGCCTGGATGGTTTGCGCGTGGATATCGTGCGCGAGGACAATCGACCCAGGACGGGTTTCTTTCAAAATGCGGCTGCTAACAACACTCGGACCCGGATTTTTCCAATCGAGCGGATCGACTTCCCACAAAATAATTTCGTAAACGAGCTCGTCGCGAATGAAATGTTTTTGGTGCGGGGTAACCGAGCCGTAGGGTGGGCGAAATAAAGTAGGGCGCGAACCGATCGCCTTCGTAATGGCCTCTTCCGTGCGTTTGATCTGACTGCGGACGTTTTCGTCGGACATCTTCGCCAGATTCGGATGCGACCAGGTGTGATTCCCGATTTCATGGCCTTCGCGCACTGCGCGTTGAAGAATTTCGGGATACTCGGCCGCATTTTCTCCAACCACAAAAAAGGTCGCGTGGATGTGGTGCTCTGCCAATAAGTCGAGTAGACGCGGCGTTAACTTTTGGTTCGGACCATCGTCAAAAGTCAGAGCGATGTAGGGACCATCGACATGAACTGAGCTGATTGTCGTCTTTGGTTCTGGCTCCGGCGGCGTTTTCGCTTTTGTGGGCGAAGGCAAGGGTTGCTGCGCCCATAAAATGGTCGCGGGAATGAGAAAAAACGGGGCGCAGAATTTTCGCAGCATGAGACCAGGAAGAGCGACAGATTGCCCTATTTTTGCGGGCATACAAGTGCGCCAGTGTCTTATGAAGATTCGCACTGGATAAGATTCTGCCGAGGGCGTCTAAGGCCGATTTTGGCAGCTAATCTGCTGCTTGGAAACCGGGATCGACGTTGGGGGGATGGAGCTTCGGCGGGAGGCCGACAGGCCACGCTAACGCCGAGATCGCTTAATGAACATTCTTCTTGTCGAAGACCAGGACGACAGCCGACAGGCGCTAAGCCGGTTAATCGCAATGCGCGGCCACAAAGTGACGCAGGTCGCTACAGCAGAGGAAGCGGAGCGAGCTCTGGCGACCGAAAGATTCCCGTTCCTTATCCTCGACTGGGTACTGCCGGGAAAAAGTGGCGTCGACTTGTGTCGCGACTTGCGGTCCCGCCACGATGGCGACGAAATGTTCATCCTGCTGGTGACGGCGAAGGCCGACCACGCTGACCTGGAGATGGCGCTGGAGGCCGGGGCCAATGACTATCTGACCAAACCGATTGATTTGGCATTGCTCAATGTGCGCCTCGCGGTCGCGGAGCGGCAAATTCGTGATTTGACGGAACGCAACCAGGCGCGTGTCGCACTCCAGCAATCGGCCCGGAAGTTGACGGACATTCTCGAAAATACGACTGACGGTTTCTTTGCCTTGGATCACGCCTGGCGGTTTACGTATGTGAATCCGCAGGCCGAGAGGTTGTTTGGCCGAGCCCGCAAAGAACTTCTCGGGGGCGAACTTTGGCAGAAATTCCCGGAGCTCCGGAGCACGCCGTTCGAGGAAAATTATCGCCAGGTAATGGCGAATCAGACGCCGGCGGAATTTGAGGCGTGCGAGCCAAACGGCACGACCAGATGGTTTGAAGTTCACGCCTATCCAAGCGGTGGCGGGGTCTCGGCATTCTTTCGCGATGTGACCGAACGCAAGCGCGCGGAAGATGATCGGCTTACCAAGGGCAAAATTGAGTCGCTGGGGACTTTGGCCGGCGGTATTGCCCACGACCTGAATAACATTTTGACCGTAATTTCCGGCAATATCGGTCTGGCCCAGCTCGAAGCACCGGCGGAAGAGAAAACCCTGCTCGCCTGTCTGGCGAAAGCATCACAAGCGGCGCAGGAAGCCGCCCACATGTCG
Source organism: Chthoniobacterales bacterium (assembly GCA_035276245.1). GTDB lineage: Bacteria > Verrucomicrobiota > Verrucomicrobiia > Chthoniobacterales > UBA10450 > AV69. The sequence continues at coordinate 2,133 of DATELT010000297.1, read as the reverse complement.
AGTCAGCTGCTGACCTTTTCCAAAGGGGGTTCGCCGGTGAAAAAGGTTGTGCGTATGTCCGAGTTATTGGCGAAATCAGCCCATTTCTCATTGCATGGCTCGAACTTGCGCGCGGAAATGGATATTCCGCCTGACCTTTGGACAACCGAGGTCGACCCCGCGCAAATCGAGCAGGTGATCAACGCCCTTATGATCAATGCCCGCGAAGCGATGCCGTCTGGAGGAACCGTGGATATTTCGGCGCGCAATGTTAAGTTGGAAAGCAAACCTGGCGCCCTCCTGGCCGGCGGCCGTTATGTTAAAGTAGCGATCGCCGACCACGGCAGCGGTGTTCCATCCGATATCGCGACGAAGATTTTCGATCCGTATTTCACAACCAAGCCGGTGAGCAGCGGACTTGGACTTTCGATTAGCTTTTCCATCGTCAAGAAACACGGCGGTATGTTGCATCTGGAGCAATCGTCGCCTTCCGGAGCGGTCTTCTCCTTTTATCTTCCAGCAGCTCGGGCAGAACCGGCGGTGATAAAGACGATGGGCGACGGTCCTGGGATTCCGTCTCCGCTGCAACGGATTCTTGTCATGGACGATGAGGAAGGAATTCGTGAACTCACCTCGCAGTTGCTGAATACACTCGGTTACGAAGTAACGGCGGTGACCAATGGGATCGAAGCGATCAACACCTACGAACGCGCTATGCGCCGCGGCGAAAATTTCCAGGCTGTGATTTTGGACGCAACCATCCGTGGGGGGATGGGCGGACTGGCGACCATCGCCCGATTGCGCAACATCGATCCCAGCGTTGTGGCCATTGTCTGCAGTGGTTACTCTGACGAAGCGGCGCTGGCGGAGTTCCTGCAATATGGGTTTCGCGGGGCGTTGCCGAAGCCATTTACCCGGCGCGATCTGGCCGACGTGCTGCAGCGCGCCTGCGGCTGATTCAAGATACTGAGTCGGCTTCCCTGCGGTAAACGTTCTGAATCGATCGGGGGCCGGATCGTATTATGGTCTGTATGGCGTCAATGTGCATGTCATCCCACGCGAAGACGGTCAGGGATCTGACGAGGCCGCAATGTGTGTGCAAGCTAGCTTGTGTGATCCAGTGCCATAGCCGAGATCACTCGCTTGCGCTCGTAATGACAGCGATGTGAGCTTGCAGTTAGCTCAACGGATCCAACGGGAATCGGATTGGCATTGACGGAATAGCGGTTGTTACCTGATCAGTGATACTACGACGGTCGCTAGCTCTTGCGCAATTTTTCCAGGGCGGCTATGAACGGCTCCGGGCCGCCCTCAATATAGCCAAAGAAATTGGCGACTCGTTTCCCATCCGGGCTTAGCACGATCGTCGTCGGGAAACCTTCGACGTCATATTCATTCGCCAATTGCATATTCTGCTTTCGGACGGTGTCGCTCTGGGCTTTCGCGCGCGGGAAATCAAGCTCTACCAAAATCAAATTCTTGGCGGCGTAATCCTGGAACTGCGGTTTGGAAAAAATCTCGGCCTGCATGCGTTTGCAGTAGCCGCACCAGTCCGAGCCGGTAAACTCGAGTAGCACCAGCTTGTTGTCCGATTTCGCCTTGGCTTTGGCTGCTTCGTAATCCGTTAGCCAATTGGCCTCGGCCAGGGCAGGGCCGCAGCAAACGAAAACGAGACAGCTCAGGAGGAACAGTTTCTTCACCTCGCAAGTTTCCGCTAAAGAAGCGGCTTGCGCAAGCCTACTCGGCTGCCTTTCGGGAGAATGGAAGCCCGGCGCGGCAAAACACCGGGCTTCCACCAAAAGATTTTACCTGATGTGCCCAGAGACCAGTTTGGTCATCTCGAACATACTGACCTGGCTCTTGCCGTTGAAAACGGGACGAAGCGCGTCATCGGCATTAATCTGGGTTCGTTTCTTTTTATCCTGACAACCGTGTTTCTTAATGTAGTCCCACAGTTTTTTCGTGAGCTCGGAACGCGGGAGCGGTTTCGAGCCAACGATGGCAGAGAGTTTATCATCAGGCTGGACGGGGCGCATGAATGCGGCGTTCGGCTTGCGTTTGGACTTTTTAGCTTTGGTTTTCGGCATGACCGGTGATTAAAACCGAAGCAACGAGCAGGGCAATAACATTTTTTGCCTTGGAGAAATTAATTTT
>DATELT010000296.1:0-3063 GCA_035276245.1 Chthoniobacterales bacterium | reverse complement strand
TTCGGTCCGCTATCGGCGATAACCGAGAGCGGCGTGTAGGAAGTCCAGCCTCCTTTGGCCGCACCACCCGGCACAAAGAAACTTACCAACATGATCACGCCACCGACAAAGAACGCCCAGTAACTGGCGGCGTTTACCTTGGGGAAGGTCATGTCGGGCGCGCCGATTTGCAGCGGGACAACAAAATTTCCGAAAGCTGCGAAAGCCAACGGAACGATTCCAAGAAAGATCATGATCGTGCCATGCATGGCGCCAAGGGAGTTGTAAAACTCGGGCGTCATTTTGCCGTCGGGCATGGAACCGGCACCGAAAATTACGTTGAGTGTCTTTCCGATCACCGGTAACGCCTGGCCGGGATAGGCCAGCTGCCAGCGCATCATCATCATCAAGGAAAAGCCGAATAACAAAAAGATCAGGCCACTGATGCCGTACCAGATGCCGATGACTTTGTGATCGGTCGAGAATACGTATTTCCGCCAAAAACCTAGCTCGTGATGCTCGTGTCCGTGCTCGTCGTGATGATGGGTTTCGGGTGGATGAGTAGTAGCGTCCATGCGAAGACAAATTTACTGCATCAAATATTGAAACACAAAGCACGTTTGCAAAGCGCTAAATGCAGTTCTTTCGCCCGCGAAGGCTTTGATCGCACCGCCTGAAGCACGATAATGTCTCGTGACGGATGCGACGCTGCGGAGATTGCAACAGACCGGTTGCGATGTTCGCGCCGATCGGTTGACGCGGATTCTCTTCGCCACCGACGCATCCATTTATCAGATCGAGCCGGATGGAGTGGCATTTCCGCGCTCGTCAGAGGAAGCGAGCGCAGTCATGCGTGAAAGCATTGACGCCGGAATGTCGATCACGCCCCGTGGCGCGGGCACCAGTCTGGTTGGAAACGCAATCGGCGACGGCTTGATAGTCGATTTTTCAAGATACAATCGCGCCATTTCGGATCTCGATCTGGAAAAACGAAGCGTCCGGGTCGGCGCCGGCGTGGTGTTGGATCAACTGAATAATTTTTTGAAGCCGCACGGCTTTTGTTTCGGGCCGGACGTGGCGACGAGTTCGCGCGCCACCATCGGCGGAATGATCGCGAACAATTCCTCCGGAGCGCGGGCGCCGTTTTATGGAACAACTGCCGATCACGTCCTGGCGACCGAGATTGTTCTGGCTGATGGACGAATCGCAAGAATTGGTTCTGAAGGCAGCCCGCTCGAAGAAGAACGCGCGCAAATTGAGCGATTGCTGCATCAGCATAGGGCGGAAATGGCTGAGCGCTGGCCACCGGGAATGATCAAACGTTGGCCGGGATACGGCCTCAAACGCTTCCTGCGTTCGCCGCAAAATTTGAATGAAATTCTCGCAGGCAGCGAGGGAACATTGGCCGCGATTTTCTCGGCCGAACTGAAAATTTCTCCCCTGCCCCGCGAGAAAGGGCTCGGTTTGATTTTTTTCGCGAGTGTCGATGATGCGATGCAGGCAACGGTCGAGCTGCTCGATCTGAAACCGGCCGCGATTGAGCACATAGACCGGCCATTGTTCGATCAGACAAAAGGGCAACTGCATTTTCAGGCAGCACGCGATTTAATGGAACTGGATACAAACCCGTGTGCTGCGGTCCTCCTTGTTGAATTCTACGATGAGAAAGTAGCGGAACGACTCGCGGTCTTGCAGGCCCGCCGGCTCGGATTGCGTTCGAAAATTCTCACTGGCGGGCGGGAAATGGATTTGGTTTGGGCTGTACGCAAGGCGGGGTTGTCGTTGTTGACTGGATGCGTCGGCGCCAAAAAGCCTGTCGCGTTCATCGAAGACGCGGCAGTGCGACCGGCACAGCTACCGGAATACGTGCGCGGCTTGGAAGCGATTGTGGGACCACTCGACCTCGAAGCTTCCTATTATGGACATGCCGCGAGCGGATTGTTGCATGTGCGGCCTGTGCTCGATCTTCATGACCCCGTCGATTTGAAGAAATTTCGCCAGGTCGCGGATCAAACCTCGGCCCTGGTAAAACAATTCAAAGGTTCGCTCTCCGCCGAGCACGGTGTCGGTATCGCGCGCACCGAATACATGCGCGAACAACTGGGGGATCGGTTGTTTGGCGCGATGGTCGAGATCAAACGCATTTTCGATCCGCGCGAGCGGATGAATCCGGGCAAAATTTTCGGCAACAGCGGATTTCGGATCGACACGAGTCTGCGGGAAAATTTTGTGCAACCAATCGAATTGCCATTTACGCCGCGGCTGGCTTTCGTGTTCAAAGACCGCTCCTTCGTCGGCAATCTGGAACAATGCAACGGCTGCGGTGGATGTCGGAAAGATGCGCCGACGATGTGCCCGACATTCCTGGCGACTGGCGAAGAAGTCATGTCGACGCGTGGTCGCGCGAATGTGATCCGCAAAATTTTGCAGTGGCGGGAAAACGGCCACGATCCGCTTGAGTCGGAAGAATTGGATGCGGCGCTGAGCAATTGTCTTTCGTGCAAAGGTTGCACGCCGGAGTGTCCCTCGAATGTAAATCTGGCGTTGCTGAAAGCGGAGTTGCTCTACGCTGCGATTCGCAAGCGTGGTCTGAGCTTGCGGGAGCGAATCTTAAGCCGGCCCGATTTGCTCGGCGAAATCGGGTGCGCGGTTCCGCGATTGGCGAATGCGGCGCTAAATTTCGGACCGTTGCGAACTCTAATGGAAAAAACTATTGGCCTATCCGCCAAACGGTCGTTACCCAAGTACGCCAACGAGCGTTTCGATTGGTGGTTCGCGAGATGCGCTGTAGCCGGGGTCGGTGACCCCGGCGCCGCGGACAACGTGCGGGGCTACAACAAAGCGGACGTTCGGAGAAACGCTTCGCCAAAAGAGGTCATCATCTGGGACGACACTTTCGTTCGCTACAATGAGCCGCACATCGGGATCGCGGCGGTGAAGGTGCTGAAGGCGCTCGGCCTCCAAGTCTCGTTAGTCCGGAGTCGCAAATGCTGCGGGCGGCCGGCGTTTAGTCAGGGAAATCTCGATTTGGCGGCGAAATTTGCTCATTACAATGTCTCTCAACTCTCAACTAACGCCAGTCAG
>DATELT010000295.1:0-2572 GCA_035276245.1 Chthoniobacterales bacterium | reverse complement strand
ACGCACTGAAGCTGAAACGGCGTCCGCCTTTCACCACCTTGGCGCAGCGATTGATGAAAACCACCTTTTCGGTGGTGTCGCCTTTTGCGGCGGGCGCTTTATCGCTGCCGCGATCAGATCGTCTTCCTGGGTTCGGTGAAGGCATCTTAAAATTTCAATCCCCCTTCGCGCGCGGCATCTGCCAGCGCTTTCACCTTGCCGTGGAATATGTAGCCACCGCGATCGAACACCACGTTCTTCACTTTCTTGATCAGGAGCTTCTCAGCGATCGCCTTCCCAACACGTTCAGCCGATTCACGATTCGCAGCCGCTTTTTTGCCAGCCAAGTCCTTTTGCAACGTCGAAACCGCCGCCAAGGTTTTACCGGCATCGTCATCGATCACCTGCGCGTAAACATGGCGGCCGGAAAAATGCACAGCGAGTCGGGGCCGTTCTGCGGTTCCGCTCACTTTCTTCCGGATGCGGGTATGAATGCGCTGCCGCGCTGCCTTCCGATTCGTCGCCATCTTACTGCACCGTCTTGCCTTCCTTGCGGCGAATCTGCTCGCCCGCGTATCGCACGCCTTTGCCCTTGTACGGCTCGGGCGGATAATATCTGCGAATATCCGCTGCCACCTGACCGACCACTTTCTTGTCGATCCCACTAATCGTTAGCTTGGTATTCTCGGTCACCGTAATTTTGATGTCTTTCGGGATGGGGAACAAAATCGGGTGCGAGAATCCGAGCGATAGATTCAGCTTTTGGCCTTGCACCGCAGCTTTGAATCCGACGCCTTCAATTTCCAAATCCTTGCTAAAGCCTTCACTCACCCCATGCACCATATTGTTGATCAGAGCGCGCGAAAGGCCGTGCAACGCCTTCACGTTTCGCGTTTCCCCTCCCCGCGCCAGCGAGACGTGATTGTTCTCGACCTTCGCCGAAATCTCCCGTGGCAACTTCCAATTTAGTTTGCCTTTTGGGCCCTCGACCGCGATCGCACCGTCGTTACCAACGTTCACTTTCACTTTCTCCGGCAGGGCTATGGTTTTGTGTCCAATCCGCGACATGACTTCGTGATTCGTTAAATAGTTAAAACATCACCAAACGTAAGCCAGTAATTCTCCCCCGACGTTCTGTTTTTTCGCTTCCCGACCCGACAACACGCCGCGCGGCGTCGAGAGAATCGCGATTCCCATTCCTCCGAGGACGCGCGGAATTTCATCCGCACCGACATATCGGCGCAGTCCCGGCCGGCTCACCCGCTTTAATCCCGTGATTGCACACGACCGATTAACCAGCTTGTTGGTAATCTTGATTCGCGGATGCGCTGCAGTCCGATCCAGTTCGTAATCGGTGATATAGCCTTCCTCCTTCAAAATCCTTGCGATCTCCGCCTTGATCTTGGAGTACGGCACAAACAGTTCCGCTTTCTGCGCCTGCGCGCCGTTGCGCACGCGAGCCAGCAAATCTGCAATCGGATCGGTTACGGTACTCATCTAATAATCAAGCAGCTTGCGCGGCCGACCTTCTGGCGCGGTCGCTGAACGGCATCCCCATTTCGCTGAGCAGCGATTTGGCTTCCGCGTTCGTGCGAGCAGTGGTGACGATAGTAACATCAAAACCGATGTTGCGCTTGATTTTATCAAGTTCGACCTCGGGAAAAATCGACTGGTCGGACACGCCCAAGGTGTAGTTGCCATGACCATCGAATCCGCGCGGCGAAACCCCGCGAAAATCACGAATACGGGGCAGTGCGGCTTTGATCAGACGCTCTAGAAATTCATACATCCGCTCGCCGCGCAATGTGACCTTGGCCCCAATCGCCTGGTCCTTGCGCAACTTGAAATTCGAAATGCTTTTCTTCGACCGAGTCTCGGCCGCGCGCTGACCGGTAATTAGCGCCAGTTCAATCTTGGCATCGTCGAGCGCCTGCTTCACATCCGATTGCGAGCCGACGGAAGTGTTGATAACCACTTTGTCGACCTTCGGCACCTGGTGAATGTTTTTATAGCCGTGCTGCTGTTGCAGCGCCGGTACCACCCGTTCTTTGTAATCTCGGTAAAATTCGTTTTCCATTTCCAGATCTCAGTCATTCGCAGCGAAATCAGGGAATCCCATTGCGAAACCTTTTAGGTAGCTTCCTCGGGATCCCCGCGACCGAGCCAGACCGGCGCTTTTCGCTCGCGATAACTAACTTTTCGCTTTTTCTTTCTTCGCCTTCGTCTCCTTTTTCGGGGTTTTTTCTTTCCTTTCCGTTTTCTGGATCAATCGCACGTTCGAAATATGGACCGGCCCCTCCCGTTCCGCGATTTTTCCGCTCGGATTATCCTGCGACTTCCGCAGGTGCTTCTTAATAATACGTACTCCTTCAATCAGCACCCGTTGCTTCTTCGGTAACACTTGAAGAATCTTCCCGCTCGAGCCACGGAAATTTCCGGAGATTACCTCGACGTTATCGCCTTTTTTTACGTGAAACTTGATCCGGTTCATTACAACACCTCGGGTGCAAGGGAGACGATCTTCATAAAGTTCTTTTCCCTGAGCTCGCGGGCGACGGGCCCAAAAATGCGTGTCCCGCGCGGGTTCAAATCC
>DATELT010000294.1:0-2219 GCA_035276245.1 Chthoniobacterales bacterium | reverse complement strand
CGTCGAACGTCCAACGGCGAATAACGGAACCGATCTGCTTTTCTGCGCCACGAATTACTTGCTGGCGGCCTTGGCTGCGGCGACGATTTTGTCGAAACGAGGGTCGCCGCGCAGATCATCCCAGCACGGATTCAAGAGGAGATCGCCATATGTCGGTGCCAATCCGCCGAGGACTCCCGGGATTGCCGCAACCTTTTCGAGTTGCTCGAGCGCGGCGTCGCGCTCGCCCGTCCACGCGTAAACCAACGCCAGATTGGCGACCAAGTTCGGACCATTCACCGAGTCCCTGGCAATCGGCAAGAGCTCAACCGCGCGCAATGCCTCGCGGATTGCGTCTTCTTTTTGGCCAAGCCCGGCATCAAGTATCGCAACTGTCGATAAGTATTCCACGCCCTCGGGCTTATCGCCCCATTTCGCGTGCAGCTTCTGACGCGCGGCTGCAAACGCCGCCAGTGCCTTTTCCTTATCGCCCCGCGCTCGCGCAACCTGTCCGTAAGCCCAATCTGAAGTTTCCTCGCCGAAGGCGATGTCTGCCCACTTTGCAGGGGTAGCAGCAATCACTCGATTCGCCGCATTGTAATCCCGCAAGTAAAGGGCTGCCGCGAATCGGATCTCCCAGATCCATGGACCCGGACTGTAGTCCAGCGGCACTTGCTCTAAGAGGGATTGAGCCGCTACCGGATCACCCTGCGCCAGTTTTATCCTAGCTAACCAAATCGAAGGGACGTCGAGTGTACCGTTCGCACCCGCCCTTGTCAGGAAGTGTTCCAACTCGGAGAAACGGCGCATCTCAAAATAAACTTGCGTGAGACGGAATGCGACATCGCCATTGCGTGGATCGAGTTCGTTCGCCCTTTGCAGATTGGCCAGTGAAGCTTCCCAATGGTTCTCGTGCCTGCCGATCATCGCATCTAGCATGAGCGCTTCAGCATTGTTCGGCGACCTCGCGCGCACGATCCCCAACTCCTCACTTGCCCGGCTGTAATCATTAGTGAAAACAGCAGCGTAGAAGTAATAGCGAGCAAGCTCCAGGTGGGTCTCGCCCAAGTCGGGGCGTAAGCGCACGGCGGTCTCCGCCGCGTTCTTTGCTAACTCGAGATGCCCGTGAATGTTGCCTTCCTGCAGGATCGCAAACAAATCGATCTGTGTTTTCGCCAGAGCGGAATAGGCGAGGGCAAAGTTCGGGTCGCGTTGCGTAGCTTTTTCCAGTAGTTCCACTTTTTGTTTCAGGTTTTTTTCGTCGCCCTCCCAATTTGTCCACGTGTCCAACTCATTGGCCTTGGTATAATAGGCGTAAGCCACTAGATCATTGGTCGGTCGTTCCGCGATGGCAGCCTTTTCCGCAGGCGAAAGCTTGGCGCGAAGTTGATCGACGATTCGTTCCGCGATTTCGCTCTGAATGGCAAAAATGTCGGAGAAGTCGCGATCGTAGTGTTCAGCCCAAACATGCGCGTCGTTGCGCGCATCGATCAGCTGCACGTTCACCCGAACTCGGTCGCCCGCGCGTTGAACGCTGCCTTCCACCACATGCGAGACACCCAGAGTTTTTGCGATGTCGCGAAGATTGCGTTCCATGTCGCTTTTGTACTTCATCACGCTCGTCCGGCTGATGACTTTCAAATCGGCAACCTTGGCGAGATCAGTCAGGATTTCGTCCTGTACGCCGCCGGCGAAAAACGCATTTTCTTGGTCTTTGCTGAGATTTTCAAACGGCAGCACAGCGATGCTTTTCTCGAGAATGGCAGGAAGGGTAGCGTTTACCGTTTTGTGTCCTGATTGATACCCCCAAATCAATAGGCCACCGGACAGCACAACCCCCAAGGACACGCCTACGACAAGAAGAACGGCGGCCTTTCGTCGTGCTCTGGCCCGCCTGATCTTCTCGGGCAATTGCGGATTACCAACCTCGTCGCTATAAAAATTAAAAATGGAGAGCTCAATCCCATGCTTGACCTCCACTTCGCCCAACGCGTGCAAATATGGGCGCCACCGACCGTACTGTTCCAAATCTTCGGCCGCGTGTTTGGAAATCAGGATATGCCCGGCATCGCCGCAATCCATCACTCGTTGCGCCACGTTCATGCCCGAGCCGGCGACATTTGCTCGTTCGTTCACATCGATTACGCCACTGACCGGACCGCTGTGAATACCCATCCGCAGCTGCAGTTGCGAATGCTCTTTGAGCGATCGACCAATTTGCACGGCGCACTCCAGCGGCG
>DATELT010000293.1:0-2450 GCA_035276245.1 Chthoniobacterales bacterium | reverse complement strand
GAACGCGCCGCGGTCTTGGAAATCATGACATCGCTCAAACGTGCTGGTGCCGATTTCGTCGTCACTTACTGGGCATTGCAACTAATGGAATGGCTGAAGGAATAACGGTGGCGGCACGTCCAGGACAGTCCGGCTTGGGTTCGCCTGCTCGCGGTGAGACAGCTGCGCATACGCGACTTAAACACCTGGCCTTGATCTGGGCACAAGCGCGGGGCTACTCTGCCTGCGCAGTGGAGGTAAGCCTGCCCAGTTGCCGCTTCCGCGCCGATATTGCCGCCTATCGCCCTAACGGGAAAGAGATTGGAACCACGGCGGTTTTTGAATGCAAACAGGCCTTCCCAGATCTGCGCCGCGACAACAGGTGCAGCGCCGGCACCGCAAAACAGTTGGAAAGAGTCTTTCGACGCCGCGAGGTCCTGGAAAAAAACTTGCGGGTTCATTACCCGGCATTGCGTATCGCCGATTCGCTTTTCTCCGACTTCGATTCATACAATTTTGCTGCCATCAAACATCGCGGTTATGCCCGCGTCCTCCGGCAACTCGGTGCGTTGCAAAATCGACTCTGTGATTGCACAAAATTCGAGCGTTTGATTCGCTATCGCTGTGCGAATCTTTTTTTTCTCGTTTTGCCGAAGGGATTGTTTAAAGAACCGGAGATTCCTTTTGGCTGGGGCGCTCTGATCGAGTCTGATGACCAGCTGGTCCTGGCGCGCAAACCGCTTTGGCACGACGTTATTCCCGGTAATCGCCTAAAATTGCTCGAACGAATCGCCGGCGCGCGCACCCGTGTTCTGAATAAAGAATTCGAAATTACGTTCGACGAGGTATCCACGGCACGAAGCCGATCTTGTCCGTAAAAGAAACGCAAAATTGAGGACAAAACAGCGCGTGCTGCTCCACAAATGGGATCGAGCACGTGATCTAAATCTTAAAACCCTGACTATTCGATTTGCGGACGAGTAAGTTCTTCCCGGTCATCTCCTTAGGTTGGGGCAGGCCAAGCAAAAAGAGCAGGGTCGGCGCGACGTCGGCCAGAATTCCATCCTGGCAGGAAAAACTCGCCGCGTCCTTCGCGACATAAATGACGTGTACAAGGTTAGTGGTATGCGCGGTGTTGGGTGAACCGTCGGGGTTTCGCATCAACTCACAGTTGCCGTGATCGGCGGTGATCAGGCATTTTCCGTCGAGCTCAAGTAGTTGAGGGACAATCCGGGCGACGCAGGCATCAACTGTCTCAACCGCTTTGATTCCAGCATGCACCACACCCGTGTGACCAACCATGTCCGGGTTAGCGAAATTCAAAATGATCAGATCATAATTTGCTATTCGTGCGCAAACTTCGTCAGTAACCGGCAGCGCGCTCATCTCTGGCTGCAAATCATAAGTCGCGACCTTGGGCGAAGGGATAATCTTGCGGTCTTCTCCTTGAAAAGGACGCTCGATTCCGCCGTTGAAGAAATAGGTGACGTGCGGATATTTTTCCGTTTCGGCGATGCGTAACTGCGTCTTACCGGCGGCACTGGCGACTTCGCCCAAAATGTGCACCAGTTTCTCCGGCGCAAAAATGTAGGGGGAGGGGTAGGTCACATCGTATTGAGTAAGGGTTACGAAATGAACTCGCGGCCAATCTCCGCGATCGAAGCCATCGAAATTCTCGAACAAAAACGCCTGTGAAACCTGACGCGCGCGGTCTGCGCGGAAATTAAAGAACAAAACGACGTCGTCATCGTGCACACGTTCTTCTCCAGCGTGTGAAAAAATCATCGCGGGCATGAATTCATCGGTCTTGGCCTCACGATATTTTTTGGCAACGGCCTCAGCGGGCACTTCCGTGGTCTGCTCACCCTCGCCATGAACAATTGCGTCCCAAGCCTTCTTGGTCCGGTCCCAACGTCGATCACGATCCATCGCAAAGTAGCGGCCGACGACGGTAACGATTTGCGCGCCGCTTTTTGCCAGCGCCTTCTCGCATTCCCGCAAAATATCTGCGCCACCGGTCGGCGACGCATCCCTTCCGTCAGTGAACGCATGAACAAAAATCTGGTTTACTCCCGCAGCATGCGCCGCTTCGGCCAACGCCAGGAGATGACGATAATGACTGTGCACGCCTCCTTCTGAAACCAGACCGAGCAAATGCAATCGATGGCCGCGCGCCTTGGCAAAGGCCTCCTGGGCGACCTTATTGCGCGCAAGTTCGCCGGCAGCGAGCGCTTTGTTAATTCGCGTCAAGTCCTGGTAAACAATCCGACCCGCGCCAAGATTGAGATGTCCGACTTCGGAATTGCCCATTTGTCCTTTGGGCAATCCGACATCCCCCCCGCTCGCACTTAACATCGCCATGGGGTATTTGGCGTAGAGCTGATCATGAAAGGGAGTGCGTGCCAGCAATGTAGCGTCGCCATTTTCGGTGGCGTGTTCGCGACCGCCGGGGTTGATGCCCCAGCCGTCGC
>DATELT010000292.1:0-7275 GCA_035276245.1 Chthoniobacterales bacterium | reverse complement strand
ACTGTGGACAGGATTTCGAGGCGCTGAAGAAATCCGCCATTAACAAAGACTTTCGGCCAGTTGCATTGAAGGCAAAGGCCAACTTTGAAATCAAGCAGGAGCTTCGCGCCTTCAAATCGCACAACGTTATCGCCAAACTCGAAGGCAGCGATTCCAAACTGAAAGACGAATATGTGATTTTCAGCGCGCATTGGGATCATCTTGGCAAACATCCCGAGTTGTCCGGTGACCAGATTTTTAACGGCGCAGTCGATAATGCATCCGGGGTGGCGGCGGTCATCTCGTTGGGGCTGGCCTTTACGACGTTGAATCCGTCGCCCAAGCGCTCGCTCCTTTTCATGGCTACCACCGCGGAGGAAGCGGGCTTGCTCGGTGCCAAATATTATGCGCTTCACCCGCTCTACCCGCTGAAGAAAACACTAGCTGACATCAATATCGATAGCATGAATGTCTGGGGAAAAACGCGCGACGTGGAAGATACGAGTTTCGGCATGTCGACGTTGGACGATGCACTGGCAAAACGAGCGCAGGCGCAGGGCCGCGTTGCTATCGCGAATTTGCGCCCGGAGAAGGGAAATATTTATCGCGCCGACAATTTTGAATTTGCCAAAGTTGGAGTGCCGGCGCTTTACATCGGCAAAAACGAGCATTTGCTGTCACGCTCGGCCGATGCGCCGTTACGTGCCGACGAATTTGACCTGCACGATTACCATCAAGTTTCCGACGAGGTGAAACCTGACTGGGATTTATCAGGTGCTGTGCAAGACGTCCAATTACTCTTTCAGGTGGGATACGAAGTCGCGAACGGTGATAAATATCCGGAGTGGAAACCCGGAATTGAATTCAAAGCGCAACGCGATGCGATGATGAAGAGATAAAGCTTCGTAAAGCGAAGTAACATAACGGCATCGATCAACTTCGCTCGGATGACAGATAAGGCCTAAGCAAACTAATGAACGCTTCAATTCCGATCCTCAGCGCAGCGATTGGCGTGGTTGTGTTGTTATTTGGTCGCAAACTCTTCTGGCTTTGTGTGGCGGCGATTGGATTTGCCGCAGGCGTAACCCTCGCATCGCACATCGTGAGTGAACCAACACCATTGCTGCAACTAACCTTCGCAGTCTTACTCGGGTTTGTCGGTGCGTTACTCGCGCTTTTTGTCCAAAAATTGGCGATTGGCGTGGCCGGTTTCATCGCTGGCGGCCGATTCGCTGTTGGATTGGTAGCGACGTTTGTTGCGCAATATGCCTCGCACTATTGGCTAATTTTTATTATCGGCGGATTGATCGGAACAGTGCTGCTTCTGATGTTGTTTGATTGGGCGCTCATTTTTGTTTCGTCACTGATTGGTGCACATCTGATCACGAGCGCGATCTCTTTGCCGCCGACCGGCGAGATTTTATTGTTCAGTGCGCTCGTGCTTTTCGGAGTACTGGTGCAAGCAGCATTAATACGAAGAAGTAGATTGACGCCACGATAGACAATTCGGCAAACAACCCGCTGCTTTATCCGCTTTGCGCGCGGCCGATCAATTATAGGGAGGCGTTTCGCCTACCAGACCTTCGCTTTTCAAGCGAGCCACGAGCGCCATCGATGATTTTCTCCTTGAGTCGGCGACCAGCACAAGATGTCGTTAAGACAATGAGAGGCGGCGGGGTTTGTTTCATTCTCGCTCTGTGCACGCTTGTCTCGTGCGAGCGCAAAACTTCGGTTGTTCACGCGGCTCAATTTTCTCCCCTTTCCGTTGCGCCAACACCTGCAACGCCAGCCACGCCGACGCCAGTTGAATCCAGCGCAATACCTTCGCCACAGCGGTCGACAAGCGTTTTCGCTGAAGTGGCACAACCAATTCGCGGTGCCGTCGTCATTGTTTCAGTCTTCGATGAGACAGGACATTTGAGCGCAAACGGTCACGGCTTTTTTGTTTCCGCTGACGGAAAATTCATTGCGGATCGCAGTGTTATGACAGGCGGAGCTAATGCCGTGGCAAAAGTTGCAGACGGAGCAATTTACAATGTTTCGGGCGCCTTAACTCAAATCGCGCCACAGGATTTGGCTCTTTTGAAAGCGGACGCGACTCATCCAGTACCGTTTCTTGTGCCGAGCGCGAGCGCGTTGCCGGATACTGGCGACGACGTCGCAATCGTTCTCAGTCCGATTGAACCGAAAAACCCCGTCCTGTTGGAGGAGAAAATCGGCGGCCGCTTTATCGATGAAGCCGGAGAATGGTTCGATGTTACGCCGGCATTATCGAGAACGATCGCGGGCGCACCGGTCATCAATCGACGCGGTGAGCTTATCGGCGTCGTGACATTTCGCGCCGGAAGCAATTCATTCGCGATCAGACCAGCCGCTGCGGCTGCGGCACTTCTATCAAAGGTCTCATCGAATATGATCGCGAGTTGGCAAAATCTGATGGCTACGTCGCGCCCGATACCGTCGGCATCGGCAACTCCAGCCCGGACGGGGACCCCATCGAGAATCCCACTGAAAGGGTCAAAGCTAGTTTACGCCCCCGCACCACGTTTTCCATCAGAGGCAAGACAGTCGCGGGGCGTCGGGCAGTCATCGGGCAGCTTCCGGGTTTCGTTCGATTCCAATGGGCGAGCTATTGCGGTTCAGACTGTTCACTCTACCGGCAACTCGGCCCTCGATGAAGCAGCCGTCTCCGCGCTTCAGCAGTGGCGCTCCGAAGCCGGGCGCGAGTGGAGTCTCGTGGTGCCGATCACTTTTAAGCCATAAGCCCGGCGGACTGTGAACTAACCAAGGACTTACAGAATTACCAGGCATTCAATTCAAAATCCTCCACCATCCTGTAAATCCCGTCTATCAATGCCGAAAATGACGGACGCCGGTAAAGATCATCGCCATATCGCACTCATCGGCGGCGGCGATTACTTCTTCATCGCGCACAGAACCGCCCGGCTGAATCGCACAGCTGGCACCGGCATCGGCCGCGGCAAGAAGTCCATCCGGAAATGGGAAAAACGCGTCACTGGCCAGCGCGCTGCCCTTGAGTGAGAGCCCCGCTTCCTGCGCTTTCCAGGTTGCAATCCGCGAAGAATCGACGCGAGACATTTGTCCGGCGCCAATGGCCAGAGTGCGATCCGGTCCGGCGTAAACGATGGCATTTGACTTCACATGCTTGACTACACGCCAACCAAATCGCATCGCCTTGAGTTCACTCTCCGTCGGTTGACGTTTTGAAACGACGCGCTCGGCTTCTTTAGCTCCCACGTCAGCATCCTGCACGAGCAAGCCGCCGCAGACGGAGCGGACATCCTTTTTCGGCAAGACTTCGGCAGCCGAAGCAAGCAACCGGATCAGCCGCAGATTCTTTTTTTTCTGTAAAATGGTGCGCGCCTCTCCGGAAAATTCCGGCGCAATAATGACTTCACTGAAAATTTCGCTGATCGCTTTGGCCAACGATTCGTCGATTTCGCGATTGCAGACGATAATCCCGCCAAAGGGCGCCTGTTTGTCTGTGGCGAAAGCCTTTTCCCACGCTTCGCGCAGATCGGAATCACTCCCGACACCACAAGGATTGGTATGCTTCAAAATTGCAACCGTCGCTTCACCAAAGTCGCTGATCAGGCTGGTAGCCGCGCTGATGTCGAGAATGTTGTTAAAAGACAATTCTTTGCCGTGCAGTTTTTCAAAATGTTTGTCGAAGTCGCCGTAGAGCGCGGCTTTTTGATGTGGATTCTCGCCGTAACGCAGATGAGTAACGAGCGGCATCGTCAGTGAAAACGACGCATCAGTTGCTTGTGCCTGGTTCAGAAATGTACCGATGGCGCGATCGTAGGCAGAAGTTTTGATAAACGCCTTGATCGCGAGACGCTCCCGAAGTTTCAGCGTCGTCTCCCCATCATTATCGAGCATCGTTTCGAGCACCAGATCGTAATCGCCTGGATCGACAACAACGGTAACGCTCTCGTAATTTTTAGCGGCACTACGGATCATGGAGGGACCGCCGATATCGATATGCTCGATGGCTTCGGCCAGAGTCACGCCCGGTTTGGCGATCGTTTTTTCGAACGGATAAAGATTAACGGCTACGAGATCGATCGGCTCGAAACCCTGGTCGCGCGCTTCCCTTTCATGTTTCGGATTGCCCCGTTTATAGAGCAACCCGCCGTGTACGCGCGGGTGCAAAGTTTTCACCCGCCCTTCCAAAACCTCCGGGAAAGCCGTAAAACTGGATATCTCGCGGACAGGAATCTTTTTCTTACGCAACAGTTCCGCCGTCCCACCGGTAGAAATAATGTCGATGCCCTGTTTTTCGAGGGCCCGCGCGAAATCGGCGACGCCAGTCTTGTCGGAAACGGAAATGAGGGCGCGCTTAATCTTCATGTGACGGCTAAGAGAATTACAGGCGTTACAAAGTTAAAAAAGGTGGCCGTCGTAACAATGTAACTCTTGTAACCTTTTTAAACTGATCGCGTCAGCGATCAATTATCACGTTCTTCGCTGCCGGATAAAGCACGGGACAGCAACCGATCGTTTCGCAGAAAGCTTTGCTGAAATGACTTAGACTGGAGTAGCCGACTTCGATCGCCGCTTCCGTGACATTGTAGCGGCCGCTCCGCAAAAGCTCGGCAGCGCGTTCCATCCGGATATTGCGCAGGTATTGCGGAATAGTGAGGCCGACTTCACGCGAAAAAATACGGCTGAGATAAAAGGGGCTGCAACCCACTTCCTGGCCGAGCCTGTCTAATGTCGGCGGGTTGGCCAAGTCGCGAGCGAGCAAATCCTTGGTTCGTTCCACCCGGTCGCGGGCGACGCGTTTCTGGCGCATGCAAAAAAATTCGGGATCCTTTGGTTCGAAGAGGAAATGCGCCATCAGTTCGAGCGCCTTGCTTTGGTACCACAAAATCTGGGCAGCTTTTGCAACTGGCGGCTGGCTCAACGAAGCCACAACCTTGCGCTGCTCCGCCGTCATCGGCCGCGGTGTGGAAATATGGACGCCATTCTCAAAAATCGATTCGCGCATGGCGGAATCGAGATCGCTCACATTTCCGGCAAGCTGCTTTTGCAAATGCGGCCGCGAAAACTCTAAGGTCACGAACTGATGATGATCGTTTGCTTCGCGGGTCGCGCTCAGCGGTTCCTCGGTGACGGCGTAGTAGCCGGAAGTGCCTGGAAGGAAATCGCCGCGCGCACGCGTCGTTCGCACCGCACCGCGACCATTGAGATTCAAACAAAACTCGATGCTTTGCGGGTGAAAACTGCGGCCCCAGTCGAGCGACCGCGGTGTTTGAAAATCATGCCATTCCACACTGACGCCGAGTTTTTCGAAATCACCGTAGAGTCGTCGCCAGCCTTGCGGTACATTCCGCCAGGCGCCCTTTTCGGCGATCGCGGGATCTACAGAAATCATGGCTGCTAATTACGAGTGGCGCGCAGCCGAATGCAAGGAAGGTTTGATTTCTTCGAGAGCGGTCCGGTCCCATTTCGCCAGAGTCGAGGCAGCGTCATAGGTGCTCTCCGCGAATTCGAGGATCGCCTCGTCGGGTGACTCGGCCCGCCGCACTTCGTCATAGGGGAGGACGAACTCGCCCAGCTGGGGATGAAAATGCGCGCCGGCCGGTTTCACTTTTGCCTCAGCGAAACCATCGGGCGAAGGATAGGCATAGGAGTAAAATAGCGCCGTGGGAACCTGATCGTTGCCGGGCCAGAATCCCAGGCTGCTTACCTCCTGCGAATAGGCCTCACGTGTGATTGCGTCAGGCAGATGGGGAATGCCGCCCGGATGCGGCGGGGCGGGCCGGCCAGAAAAACGCGTTACTGCGAGATCAAAACTGCCCCAGAAAAAATGTACGGGACTGCATTTGCCGCAGAAACGCGAGCGAAATTCTTTTAAAACGCGATCTGTTTGCAGAAGAACGCGCCAAAAACGGTTGGCAAACTCCAAATCATAAGCGGCGTGTTTCTCATCACGATCGAAAGGGATCGCTTCCAGCGTTTCATTAGGCTTCATTCCAATCTGCACCTCAATCGATAGCTCCCGCAGCCCGCCCATTACCTCGCGGTAAAAACTTGCGACGCTCTGTGGTCGCAGCATGATCACGCGCTCATTGCCCTCTGCCGTGATAATACGTAATTCGTGCCGGGTGAAATCAAACTCGATTTCAAACGCGCGTGAACCATAGGGAATGAGTGACGTGGCCAAACCGCGCGCCGTCACGTACAAGGTGACGCCCCAGGAATGGTTGATCCACGGCCCGAGAGCGAGCCTGATCTTACCGATGATCTGTGTCCATAACTGCAATGTCGCGCATGTCTCCCGCCACTCCGAATAATCGAGCGGTGGCCAGATTTGTTCGCGTGAATCCTGTGCCATGGTCAGTCGTTGCCGCGGATGAAATCGGCAAAATTGTGGCGCACGCGTTTGAAAGTTTCGCTCGCTTGTTCGCGTGCTCGATAAAACATGTTTCGGACACTGCGCATGATCGGATTGTCACCACTTCGTTCTTCGTCTTCGACATCTCCCTCGCGGTGATCTTCGACTACAGCGTCCATTGGCGCGCCAGCAAACATGCCCTCGGTGCGCGTCACTGTTCCCTTGTTCGCGCCGATGTAGATCGTGCCTACTGGCCGATGATTTTGATTTTGCAAGGTGACAATCCAGGTACCATCGCCGCGTTCGTTCGTTCGCAGAGTGTAATTAACGTACGCGAAAGGCACGTGTGAAGAGTCCGCGGTGCGGCTCGCCACCTCATAAGCGCCGCTGGAGTCCAGATTCAAACGCGCGGGATTGATCGTCGCGCCCTGTGCTGTTCCGACCATGTTGCGATCGGACGTTCGATTGGAAGTAACACGCCCGCCTCTCACTTCGACTTCGCGAATCCCGCGCGTATTTGGATCATCAACTAAAATTCTCCAAGTCGACGGTTGTGGATTGCCATCGAGCCCGGTGACCGAAATCACACGATTAACGTAGTCACGATTCACCTGATTGCCGACGGTGCGAAGAGCATCGTAGGCAGTAGGATTAGCTTGCGCGAAAACAGCGGACACAGAAAACAGGAACAGCGCGGCAAAACCTTTCAACATGCGGGAAATTGAAGCGTAGTTTGTAATTGTGTCCAATCGGCTATGTGGGATTTTCATTGCTGTGATCCGGGAAACGTGCGTGTCTTTCATTTTGGCGGCGACGCCTTCGCCATCGCGTGCGCTCCCCAGAAAACAAACAGGCGGCTACTCCGCGGCATGAATTATTCTGTCATCCAACACTTGAAGCGATGATAACCCTCGGCAGCATAACTGCGGTCG
>DATELT010000291.1:0-2095 GCA_035276245.1 Chthoniobacterales bacterium | reverse complement strand
ATGCGCACGTAGTTCGATGATCTTCTGATCGCGGAATGCGCGCAGCTCCTCATCCGTCATTTTGTCCATCGCCATCTCCGGATTCTCGGCAACGGCAAACGGCGCCACGCCGGCACTTAAGGTTCCAATCAAGAAGAGCCGCGGCCACCGACCATCGCTGCGGTGTGAGCGCTTGCTTCGAATCGGACTAAGATTCGTGAATATGTCGAGGAGACCAATGCACCATTCCATCATTCCGGAAAGAACTCGGAGACGGGTCCTCCGAGCAGGACTTCGATTGGCAGGCGCTTGTATTCGTATTCGTAGGGTGGCGACTTCCACTGAAAATAATTCGCGTAGATCTGGCGAATGCAGCGTATGACTTCGACCCCGGTCTCGAATGGATGAAAAGCGTCGCGGTCGATCAGGTGCAATTGTGCACCACCGCAGAGTTGGCCGGAAAATTTGTGGAACGCAGGTTGGAAAAACATCGCACGAAAATGTGTGCCCGGGAGTTTGAGGCTGTTTAATTCGCAACAGAGTTTTTCCGGGTCAATCCACGGCGCACCGAAAATTTCGAACGGCCGGGCTGTGCCTCGCCCCTCGGAAACGTTTGTGCCCTCGAGCAAGCACATTCCCGGATAAACCGTAGCGGTAGAGAGTGTTGGCATATTGGGCGAAGGCATCACCCAAGGCAGACCGGTTTGATCGAACCACATTGCACGGTCCCAATTTTTCATCGGCAGAACGGTGAGCGCGCACTTGGGAAAGCATTCGTTGCGAAACTGGACCGCGAGCTCACCGATAGTTTTGCCGTGACGCACCGGAATTGGATGGATTCCCACGAACGAGCGGTACTCCGGATTCAGTTTCGGACCTTCAACTCTCACCCCATTAATCGGGTTAGGTCGATCGAAAATGACGACGCGAATGTTTTCGCGTTCGCAGGCGCGCATTGCCAGATACATTGTCCAAACAAAAGTGTAGTAACGTGCGCCGACATCCTGCAGATCGATGAGCAAGAGATCGAGATCACGTAACATCTCGGGTGTCGGTTCGCGATGTTCGCCGTACAAGCTGTAAACTGGGATACCGAGTTGAGGATGTTCATAACTTCGCCATTCAATCATGTTGTCCTGGGTTTCGCCGCGATAACCATGTTGCGGACCAAACAAGGCACGTAAGTGAAATAGCCTCTCGTTTTCCCGCTCAAGAATTCGCGCGGTGTGCTCCAGCTTGGAATTGACGGAAGCGGGATGGAGCAATGCGCCCAGGCGGACGCCTTGAAATTCATCCGGCCAGAGTTCGAGAAGCTGATCGACAGGAAGAAGTACCGCCATGTTCTTTCCTGTAGCCGCGGTCGTCGGCCGCGGCAACGAGCGGACAATTGGGTCAATCGCGTCTACGTATTGCGCTCAGCAAGTCGTGCTCTCAACAGAATGGCGAAAAAAATTGCGAGTGAAAGGGCAACGCACGCTTTGGCAAAGAGTTCGCCATGCTGCGCGTAAAACGTTAGCGATGGTTCGGTGGCAATGTTGACTTCGCCGATGAGAGTTCCTTCTTCGAAAATGCTGCCTTGGTCATCGCGCAAAACCTGGGTGACGCGACCAAATTCATTAACGAAACAGGTGACGCCGGTGTTTGCGGCGCGCACCATCGGTCGACGATTTTCCGCACACCGGAAAATGGCGTTGGCCAAATGCTGACGGGAGCCGCTGGAGCGCAGAAACCAGCCGTCGTTGGTCACGTTAGCGAAAAAATCTGCCCCTCGCAAAACGAATTGCCGTGTTAGCTCACCGATGGTGTCTTCGAAACAAATCAGCGGCGCGACTTTGCCGCGGTTATTGGAAAGCTGAAAGACGGTGAATTCTTTGCCGGCGTCGAAATCCTCCGGCACCTGGTCGCCCACAATTGCGGCAAAGAGCGGGAAAGAATGGCGAAAGGGCACATATTCACCAAAGGGCACGAGGTGGACCTTGCGATAAAGCAAAGGTTCGCCTTCCGGCCGAAACAAAAGGGCGGCGTTGTAAACCCGATTCGGTTCTTCGTCGATTGCACCAAGGAGTAAGTCTACCTTGTTCGAGCTGGCGATCTGGCTGACGAAATCAAATGTTTC
>DATELT010000290.1:0-6215 GCA_035276245.1 Chthoniobacterales bacterium | reverse complement strand
CTTACTATATATAGTTCCGAGCGCAGAATTTGGAACAATCGCCTGCGCCTAGCGACCTTCAGGCTTGGTCTCGCCCCACTTTTTCTTTTCAAATGTCTTTCGCCCCGAGCCGACTTCGAACATCTCAAACTCGGTTGGGTTCTGCCGGTAATATTTCTGATGATAATCTTCTGCCGGCCAGAATTTCATGGTTGGCAGAATCTCGGTAACAATCGGCTTATCGAACCGGCCGGAGGCTGCCAGTTTTGCCTTTGATGCTTCGGCGATTTTTCGCTCCTCATCATTCTGGACAAAGATTGCGGCGCGATAGCTTGGGCCAATATCCGTAAACTGACCATCCGACTGCGTGGGATTGATTTGCCGCCAGTAAATATCGAGCAGCTGATCAAAAGTAATCTTCGCCGGATCGTACGTGATTTCGATCGACTCGCGATAATTCGTCTTCTCCGAGCCGACCAGTTCGTAGGTCGGGTTGGGCTGGGTCCCGCCGCAATAGCCGACCACCGTTTTGACCACGCCCGGCGCCTTATCGAACGCTGGCTGGATGCACCAGAAGCAGCCGCCGGCAAAGACCGCGGTACGCGTTTGCGGAGTAGGATCGGCCAAAAGGGAAGACGCCACGAATAGGGCAATAAAGGAAGCTTGCTGTTTCATCGTCAATTAGACAGCGCGGTTGCGCGAATGTTCGCTTCGCTACGTTTGTTTATGCGGGGCCGAACCGAACTGCGGGAAGATGAAGCATTCGTCGAATATATTCCTAAATCGCTAACGGAGCCGCAAAATTGGGGCGAAATCTTCCCGCGTAGTGCGCCCATCGAAATCGATCTTGGTTGTGGTGACGGCGCTTTTCTCATGGCTATGGCACGCGCAAATCCGGAGCACAATTTTCTCGGGATCGAACGCTTGCTCGGTCGGCTAAGTAAGGTTTGCCGCAAGGTTGCCCGCGAAGATTTAAAGAATGTGCGCGTGCTCCGACTCGAGGTTACGTACGCGATAGAACATCTGATCCCACCCGAAAGCGTAACGGCTTTTCATCTTCTTTTTCCTGATCCATGGCCCAAACGGCGGCACCGTCGTCGGCGCGCTTTCACCACCGAATTCTTGTCCTGCATCCATCGTGCACTTATTGGCGGCGGCTTACTCCACGTTGCCACTGATCACGCGGGTTACTTTCAGCAAATCGAACATGTAATCGCTGCCACCAACAATTTCATAGTCTCGGCAGAGCAACATGATTTTCCACTTACGACCCTCGAACAGAAATTCCTGATTCGCGGACACTCGATTCAACGTTTGCTACTGCGAAAAGCTTCAGCCGTTAAGTAGGACCGCGCCGTCCAGTCTTCGCCGCGAAACTGGATCTCGACGGCACCGGTACGATCCTGGCGGAAAAGCTTGATGCCGCGTCGCGCGATTTCACTCGACCATTCCTCGGTGATTTGTTCAGCCAAGGGAGATTCGCGGGAAGTTGCGATGATAAGTTTTGGCGTGACCCCGTCTAGAAATTCGCGTGTGCCGGAATCGCCGGAATGATGCTGACCCTTGATCAAGATGTCACTTTTCAAATCGGCGCCGCTTCCCAACAGAGCTAGCTCTGCCTCCGCGCCGGCGTCCGATTCGAATAGCACACGTATTTGTTCATTAATAACCAGCTGGGCAATCAGCGGCGCGTCGTCGGCTGATCGAATTTTGATGTTCGGCGGTGGATAAAGGATTTCTGCATGAACGTCCCGTCCGAGCAGCAGCGAATCACCCCGAAACAGCAGTCGCGGTTCCGGTTTCCCGGGCGCCTCCCGGAAACGGCGATGCGCGCTCGAACGAACATTGAGTGGATTATCGTAAATTTCCCGCGGGCCGAAATCCGCGCTGGTTTCGAGGGCCGCGCCGATATGTTGAGCGTCTCCATGGGTCAGTAATATCCCCTGAAGGCGATTGACACCGCGGCTGTGCAGGAACGATTTCAGGGTACTCTCGTAGTTGCGTTCGCCACCGCAATCGATCAACCAGTCGTAGCCATTGGCCCTGATGTGCGCGGCTCCGCCCGTTCCTTCATCCAGAACGGTGATCACAATCGGCCGATGCGATTCCGTGAAGCGCGGCAGATAAAGATGCCCCGCCGGCATCAAGGCAAAAAAATGGACCAGGCCGAGTATGATATGCGACATCAGCCAATTGGCATTGTTGAAAATGACAGAAAGGCCGGATGAAATCGGTGCGGCAATGAGTGACAACATCGCAAGCGCCAGAACGAAGTACGCGATCGGCACCACCACAAGGTTGGCGACGAGTGAGACGGGTGTGATGAGGTAAAAATACCAGTAGATCAGCGCTAGCGAACCAATCCAGGCCGCGAGCGAAACGGATGCACCACGCCCAAGCTTGCGCCCCCCCTTGATACAGAATCGCTGTGCGCGACTCAGCAGGACACGCGGCAGGAACGGATCGGGTCCAACGACTCGTTTGAAGCGAACAAACATCGGGTCGGCCAGAAGCACGATTGTGCCTACTACTGCGAAGGAAAGCTGAAATCCGCTGGTAAAAAGTTGGTTTGAATCGAAAAGCAAGATCAGGAATGCCGCCGCAGCCAGGCTGTTTAGAGCGAGAACTTTTCGATCGAAGAAAATGCCGCCGAGCAGAAGCGCGCTCATGATGGCGGCGCGCACGCTTGCCGTGTGCAAGCCGGTAATGGCGGCGTAGAAAAAGAGCAAAGGAATAATCAACGCCGTCGCGATTTTGCGCGGCAGACGCAACACCATTGAAACCGTCCAGAGTAATCGAGCGACAATCCCAACGTGCAGGCCAGCAACGGCAAAAAGATGGAGTGTACCGGTTTGCTGGAACGGCTCTTCGATATCATCGCGCGTCTGATGCCGAAGCCCGAGGGCAGTTCCGCAAATTAGCCCGACGACATCCGGTGAATCTTCGATGTCCCGGCTAAGGATGCGCTGCATCCATTCGCGTGAGTGCGCGGCCGCACGCAGCACGGAAAATCCGCTCCCTGCCGTTAGAATTCGACCATTCTCCGGGTAGCGAACGATAAACAGACTCTTCACATCGCGTCGCGCCAGATACGCACGCATATCGAATTCGCCCGGATTTCGCGGCGCCTCGATCGGCTGCACCGTTCCAAAAAGCGCAAGTTCGTCGCCGATATTTGGTCGGCCCCGCCAGCGAACAAAAACCGTGGCATCGGTCCGAACATCGTAGTTCTCAATTTTCGCGCCGCGCAATTTCAGGAGAAAACTTGCGTTTCCATTCGCTTCGATTTTTGGCTCAGTTGTGACGATTCCGGTCACATTTGCCGGGCACGGCTGTTGGCCGGCGATATGCGCGAGCGCGTCCGCAGACGTGTTGGTGATGCGCGCGCTATGCAACACGAAAAATGTCGCGCCGACGACGGCGAAAACCAATGGCGCAAAACCCCAGCGCAATGCTGCTAGTGCGCCGGCGATCGCGATTAAGCAAATCGAGGCGTTGATTGCCGGAGAATAATCGGCGACAACAATGCCGATGATCGCAGCCAAAACCAGACCGACAAATGGTTGCCGCATCGGGCCGTGGTTTTAATCGGTCACGACGAGGTCAAGTTTGACGTCGTGGGGCTCGAGGGGAAGCGATTCGACAATCTGAAAACGAAACGCGATGCCAATCTTGACCGCGAGCGTGGCGCGATGTGCGAGGAAGCGGTCGAAAAAACCAAACCCGCGTCCGATTCTGGCGCCGTTGCGCGTAAATGCGATTCCGGGAACAAGAACAAGGTCGATCGGACCAAATATCGCTACGTCATGCTGGCTGCGCGCCGTTGGCAGAATGGCAATGATTTCGCTGCCGCGGCGCTGCAAATCCGAGATCAACGGTGTAATCTCCGGCTCGTATTTAAACGGTTCGAACACAACCACCACGTGGGCTTGCTTCCAAACCGGTAACTCCAGCACGTGGTTGCAGATCTGTAATGAACGACCGCGGCGGTCTTCCGGGTCCAAAGCCTGCAGCTCCTGCTGCATTCGCGCACGCAGCGTCTCCTTGGATTCCTCTGTGTTCATTGTGGCGATAGTTTTTGAACTGTGCTGGCGAGCTTATATGGTTCTTAGCGGGTGCCGATTCCTTTTTCAAAAAAAACGCAGGTGCTGCGAAAGACCGTTGGGGACGGCGCGGTGACGAAAAAATCGACGCGCGTGACGCTCAAGCCGGGGAGCGATTGGCATCGCCGGAATTTTTTGGCCGAGGTCCTCATTCCGTCTCTTTTTACTAAACGTTCCGGTGAAAGGACTATCCCTCGTTTTCCCAAAATCCGGCCGGGTCAGTTTTGCATCACCTGGATCGGGCATGCCTCGTTTCTCATCCAGACTCACGATCGCAATATTTTAGTCGACCCGAACTGGTCGAAATGGCTGAAGGTGATCAAGCGGTTGAAGCAGCCGGGAATCGAACTGCATCATTTGCCGGAAATCGATCTGGTGCTGGTAACACACGCTCACTTCGATCATCTGGACCGACGCACCTTGCGGCGAATTGCTTCTGATCAACCCATCGTCGTGCCGGTCGGCGTCGGCACACTCGTACATGACCTTGGCTTTCATATCGTGCACGAGCTGGACTACTGGCAGAGCGTGCCCCTCGATGGCCTGCGAATTTCGCTCACGCCCTGCCACCACTGGGGCGCCCGGTTTCTCGCCGATCTCCATCGGGGATTTGGCGGGTTTGTGATCCAGGCAAATGGCCGATCAATTTTTCATTGCGGCGACAGCGCTTATTTCCCGGGATTTAAGGAAATCGGTGAACGCCATGAGATCGAAATCGCGCTGCTCCCGATCGGTGCCTATGATCCGCCGAGTGGACGAGAAGTTCACATGAATCCCGAGGAAGCGGTGCAGGCTTTCCTGGAATTGCGCGCGAAGAAACTGGTACCGATGCACTACGGCACGTTCCGGCTCGGCTACGAACCGTTAGATGAACCGCTAACGCGACTGCTTGCGCGTGCCAGCGAAGCGGGCATTCACGCCGATGTGCTGGTGATGACCGAAGGTCGGCCGGTTGTGCTGTAAAGAGAACAAACCTCAACGCTCAACGCCCAACTCTCAATGATAGAGCGAACTACACCTCTCCAATTGGACGTTGGGCGTTGGACGTTGGGCGTTGGGGGTTTCTACTTGCCTTTACCTTTTGGTGTTCGGCGTTCGACGTTGGGCGTTCGGTGTTAAGATCGCGAAATGGCGCGATTCACGCCTTCCGAAATAGTTGGCGCAATCATTGCCGCCCTAATCGTCATCATCTTCAGCCTTCTCCTTCTTGCCTACGATCCGCTCGTTTTTTGGAATGACGATTACCAAATTTCAGTCCTGCCCGTCTTTGCCGATATGGCGCGCGCGTGGAATCACGGCGAGTTCCCACTCCTCAGCCCCTTCTCCTGGATCTGCGGAAATCTCGCGGGCGAATTTCAATATGGCGTCTTTTCGATTTTCATTAATGCGCTGATTGTTTGCGTTTGGAAATTGCCTCTAACTTTCCCGCAACAGGCAGCCACAGTTTCCATCGCCCATCTAGCCGTGCTCAGCGCCGGTGCATTCCTCCTCGCGCGCGACCGCCAACTATCGACCCCACTGTCCATCTTTGTCGCGCTGGTCGCCTCGCTCAACGGCTGGATTATTTGCTGGGGGGCAAGCGATTGGTTTGGCGCACTCGGCGCATTCACCTGGCTGCCGTGGGCGTGGTGGGCTGCGGAGCGGGCCGTCGATCGTACGCGTTCAAGGTGGCGTTTCTTGTGGCCAGCCCCATTCGTTTATCTCCTTATTACCGGCGGATTTCCCTACACCGTTTTGATGTTGGGACTTATTCTATTCTGGCTGGTATTGCGCAAGACCTTCGAGCCAGAGGCGATTGACCTTGCCAGTTCCGCTCGGACTTGCCCGAGAGCGACGGGTAATGAATCGAGCGGCTCGGTGAAGGGCCCTCACTTAAATCGGCTAACGAAAATTTGGCCATTGTTTGTCGGCGTGATTCTCGGTCTCGGTCTTGCCGCGCCGGCGTGGCTGGCTTTGCTCGATTACGTCCATGGTTCCGCGCGACAGTCGCTTGATCGCGCCGCCCACTGGCAATGGCTCGTCCCCTGGAACGCGTGGCCGGGGCTGATTCTATCTCCGTGGACTGTAAATTGGTCTAACTTCGTAACCAAGCCCGAGCCACATCGTGCGGTCGAATTGACCTGCGGTTTGATC
>DATELT010000289.1:0-3269 GCA_035276245.1 Chthoniobacterales bacterium | reverse complement strand
CAAATGTTTCGTAAACACCGAGCATGCGTCGCGTCTCTTCGCGCGCTTCCGCTTCGGTCTCATAAACCGTGTGCCCTTCCTGCCAGAGAAATTCGGTTGTGCGCAAAAATAATCGCGGCCGCATTTCCCACCGCACGACATTGGCCCATTGATTGAGAAGAATCGGAAGGTCCCGATAGGATTGAACCCACTTTGCGTAGCTGGCCCCGATGATAGTTTCGCTCGTTGGCCTGACGACTAGCGGCTCTGTCAACGGACTGGCCGGTTTCATTTTTCCCGCGGCATCCACCTCCAATCGGGTGTGTGTCACGACCGCGCATTCTTTGGCGAAGCCTTCGACGTGCTCGGCTTCTTTCGCAAAATAACTCAGCGGAATAAAGAGTGGGAAGTAAGCATTGCGATGACCCGTCGCGCGAAACATGGCGTCGAGCCGGCGTTGCATGTTTTCCCAAATACCAAAGCCCCACGGGCGAATGACCATGCAGCCGCGAACATCCGATGGTTCAGCCAGCTCAGCCGCACGAATGACCTGTTGATACCATTCCGGGAAATCCTGCTCACGAGTTGGCGAAATGGCGTTCTTCTCTACTTTTGTCATGACTTAGCAGCAGTGGCTTGAACCGGAGAGTCACGTCCGATTTGCGCCAGCTGTAGAGGAGAGCAAATTTCATCCGACACGCAACTTTGCCAGGCGTTTTGGGTTAAACTTTAGGCTATGAAACGACAGCTTTTGGTCGCCATTTTGCTCGCCACCTTGGGGTCGGGGAGCGGTTTTGGCCAGCCACCACAGGGCAGCGACCTTAGGCGCATCCCGTTTTCCAGGCTTTCGCTCGAGGAGCAGGCAAGATTACGCTCGGCGCACGACAGGGCAATGCGGGATCCGGCGCTGATACAATCACGCGCTCGCTATGAGGAAGCGCGCAGGGAGTTTCGCGATAAATTACGCGACGCGTTGCTTAAGGCCGATCCATCCGTTCAACCGATTCTCGAAAAAGCGCGAAGTCAGCGGCATCGCGATCGATAACTGGTATTACGTCGTTAAAACGAATACGCGGCTCGTTTCGGCCCGTACGACCGCGCCAGAACGACTGATTCGACTTCCTCAATCGCTCCCATCGCAACCTGATGTGCGGCGGCGCCGCCAGCTTGCTCACGATAAATGATTGGCCGCAGCTGAACGCAGGCCCGGCGAAAGCGCGAGTGGTGGCGGTGGCCAGGCGTGGCGCAAGAATCGTATTGCCTATTCGACCGCACGGACACCTTCGTTGGTGCACACCCTCGAACGCCGCCCGGCATCAGGCGAACGCAACCGGCATAGTTCTGGCGGGTTTGTTCGAGGAAAGTCGCGTAAAAGCGTTGGGTTTTGTCGGGCTATATTTATTTCATGAATGGTCGCGGCGCCGGTAACCCTATCTGAATCTCCATGCGAGAGATCCGAGGTGGCGGCAAATGAGATCGAGCGGAGACGCCGAAAACGAGCGGCAAAATGGAGCGAGGCGCGTCATAATTTCCATAAAGCACCCGAACTGCCAGTGCGAGCCGCACTGGCGGATAACGAACAGGCCGGGATCGCGTGCAAACGCCGGCCGATCTCACCCAATCTGCGCGAAATCCGTCGCGCTCAGCGAAGTTTTAAGACGCCACCTTCATGTGTCATCTCCCGATCACGCAGTCGCGGGAATCCATCCTCACCCCGCATAGCGTCTAACGAACTTTGGGGTGTTTAGCTTGTTTCCGTGGGCAGTAATTCGGCTTATTCGCGTTTCGGTTTGATCCCGCGGTTCTGAAATCGATTGCAACGGAACCACACTGAGTAGCCTGCGGTTTGGGAAGCTGTGCACGGTTGACACCCAAGGCCATCGCCCGTAGTTTCCGTGCCTTTTCCCGCCCATTATGAAGACGTTTTCAGCGAAAGTATCGCAAGTCCCACGCAAATGGTGGCTCATCGATGCGAAGGATCAGGTGCTCGGTCGTGTCGCCGTGAAAGCTGCAAATCTGTTGCGTGGAAAGGAAAAATCCGTCTTCACTCCGCACGTCGACACCGGTGATTTCGTCATCGTTGTCAATGCCGATAAGGTGCGGGTGACCGGCAAAAAGGAAGTGCAAAGAACTTTCATGAGCTTTTCCGGTTACGTCGGCGGGCATAAATCGGAAACCGTCAGGGCGCGGCGGATGCGCCATCCGGAATTGCTCATCGAGCGCGCGGTGCGTGGAATGATTCCGCACAATCGTTTGGGCCGTGCCGTTTATCGGAAGCTGAAAGTTTATCGGGGCGAAGATCACCCGCACGCAGCCCAGCAGCCCTCTCCGGTGAAATTACATTAGGAAAAATATCATGGCACAATCTCAGGAAATCGTTGCTACCGGTCGCCGCAAAACTTCCGTCGCGCGTGTGCGCATGACCGCAGGTAGTGGCAAGATCGACATTAATGGGCGCAGCTTTGAAGAATATTTCCCGACTGCTCCGCTGCAGAACGCGGTGCTACAACCGCTGCAAACGGTAAAGCTGGCGAACGCCTATGATATCTCGATTAACGCCACCGGCGGCGGTAGCAGTGGACAGGCTGGGGCGGTGCGTCTGGCAATTTCGCGGGCTTTGTTGCAAGTCGATAACAATTTGCGAACGACTCTTAAAGCGGAGGGGTTGCTCCGGCGCGATCCGCGCATGAAAGAGCGCAAGAAATCAGGCCAACCGGGAGCGCGTAAACGCTTCCAATTCTCCAAGCGCTAATTCATAGCATGGCCATCTTATGCCGGTCCGGCTCGGACGCGTGGGGCCAACGGGCATCTTGCCCTTTGCGATCGATCCAGTTTCTGCGACTCCGGCAGCCCGTTTAATCTGTATCTCAGATGATTGACGCCTGGCCGGGCCTCGACGATTAAGACTGCGGCCAACGACCACGGCTACGCCTAAGGGGTCGGCGGCGCGGCCGAAGGGTTTGCTGTCACCGACGGTGCAGCGCTCGGCGCAAGCGGCACAGCCGTGGGTACTTTCATCGTTGGCGGAACCGTAGCGCCGGGTTTAGGTGACGCAACGACCGCCGGTGTTTCCGGCTTCGCCGTCTTCAAAAACGTTCGCAGCAACTGGGTCGCTTCCATGGCTGCGTAGCTGTCGCGATATTGCGTCAGGATCGTCTCGCAGATGCGCCGCGCATCCTCAGTCTTGCCCCTCTCCTGCAAAATGTGCGCCTGTTCGATCAACGCCATCGGAGCATTGAAACCAGGAACATTGGAGATTTGCTGGTAAGTAGCAAAAGCTTCGTCCTCTT
>DATELT010000288.1:0-11804 GCA_035276245.1 Chthoniobacterales bacterium | reverse complement strand
GCAATTGCTGGGATTGCTCTTGTCGCCGGCAACGAAGCTGGTGCGGTTGTTGAACGAGCCGGCCGCGTCCTTGGCGAGATTGTTGAACGCGAAAGCGCAAAAGGAAGGGAAACCGGCGGAGGCAAGCGCATAACAAAATCTTGTAGGGCAGGCGCATCGCCTGCCTCGGCAACCGGAAGGGGTTGCCCTACAATAAAATGAAAACCAAACACGTCCGGCCTGAAAGCTTTCAGGCTTAATTTCGCGGGGGCTTCCGTGAGCGGCGAACTGAGGAAAACAAAATGGCAGACACAGACAAAATTGTGGAGCAATTAAGCGGCCTGACCGTGCTCGAGATTGCTGGGCTGGTAAAACAATTGGAAGAGAAATGGGGCGTGAGCGCAGCGGCTCCGGTGGCGGTGGCAGCAGCCCCGGCGGGCGGCGGCGGTGGCGCAGCAGCTCCGGCAGCCGAAGAGAAAACAACTTTCGAGGTGATCTTAAAAGAAATGGGCGCGAACAAGATTGGCGTAATCAAGGAAGTGCGCGCCGCGGTGCCGGGTCTTGGCCTGGCTGACGCGAAAGCGTTGGTAGAAGGCGCGCCGAAGACGATCAAGGAAGGCGTGACCAAGGCCGAAGCCGAAGAGATCAAGAAGAAGATCGAAGCGGCTGGGGCGAAGGTCGAGATTAAGTAAAGCGACAGTAAACAATTAAACGGCGGACACCGAAAAGACGGTTTCCGGCCGGCCTTCCAAGTTTGCTCTCTTCCAAATGAGAGATTTGTGCGCCGTGGGGATGCCCCCGCGCTACAAACTTCAATGGAAAAAGTTTCGGCAATCGATGCGGTTCCCTAAACTAAGTTGGGCAACCAGATGCGGTCGCGTTCGTCCGACTAAGGTAGGGGGGATTTAGCTGAATCGCCCGCTGGAGTGAGTTTCGAATCGACCTCACGCTCCCGCTATGTCATCCCGAATCGCGAAGACAATGAGGATCTCACGAATACGCCATGGGGACCGATCCGGCTTGTGTGGTCAACGACCATTGGCGAGATTCCTCACTCACGCGCGGGGATGATAGGAGGTACGCGAATTGTGCGGTGGGGAGAGGCGTGCGACATGGCTTGGGCGGCGGCTTCCAACGCGCCGCGGCCCCTGCACCGGCGGTCATAGACCGCTCCCCAGAAAATTTTTGCTTGCACGGTGCGGTGAACCGTGGCAAAAGGCATTTTCGTTAAGAGTAAGCAGGAACTTTATTTTTAACCCGGCGGACGGCGGACAAGAAAATTTAGGAAGGCAACGAAACGGTGGTTGTCAATTTGACAGGCTGCCGATTCGGGGCCATTTTTGTCGTCTTCGCCAATCGCTGGAGACATAGGAACCGAACCCCAGAAAACTGGCCGCGTTTCCCCTGACGCAGCGCAGTTGGCACACGCAGCAGAGAACTAATTATGTCAGAACGGGCAGAGCGCATTCAATTCGGCAGTATCAAAGAAGGCATTGAGCCGCCAAATCTCATCGAAGTTCAACTGAACTCGTACGTCGACTTTTTGCAAAAGGACGTGCCGTTCAACAAACGGAAGAACTACGGCTTGCAGGCCGTGTTTAAGGAAGTCTTTCCAATCCAGAGCTACGATGAGAAGGCGACACTGGATTTCACCCATTATGAGATCGGTGAACCAAAATTGACGGCATTAGAGGCGCAACGCGAGGGCCAGACTTATAGTGCGCCGCTCCATGTCACCTTTCAGCTCAAGGAAGAGAAGGGGACAAAGGAAGAGAAGGTTTACATGGGCGAGATCCCGCTAATGACGGCGCAGGGCACGTTTGTCATCAATGGGGCGGAGCGAGTGGTGGTGTCGCAGTTGCATCGGTCGCCGGGAATCGCATTTGAATCGTCGGTCCACCTCAACGGCAAGGTGCTTTACAGTTTTCGCATCATTCCCGACCGCGGGTCCTGGATCGAAGTGCAGTTCGACACCGCGGATCTGCTTTACATCTATCTCGATCGCCGCAAACGCCGTCGGAAATTTTTGGCGACGACGTTCCTGCGAGCGCTTGGCTACGGCCCTGACGAAGAAGTCATCAAACTTTTTTATAACATCGAGACGCTGAAATTGAGCGAGAAGCTTGATGAAGAGATGCTCGCGACCAAGGTGCTGACCGCCGAAGTGCGAGATGGCGAGGTGACCGTGGCGCGCGCATTCGAGCCGCTCACGCTCGCGACTGTTCGCCAGATCATGTCGCTCGGGACCAAAGAAGTGAAGGTCATCGACATTTCAACGGACGATACCGTGGTGAAGGCGCTAAAGAAAGATCCGGCGCACGATCAGGAAGAGGCGCTCAAGGATATCTATCGCCGATTGCGCCCCGGGGATCCGCCAACGGTGGCCAATGCGCGCGCGCTGTTGAAACGCCTGTTTTTCGACCCGAAAAAGTACGATCTCGGGCGGGTAGGCCGTTACAAGCTAAATCAAAAACTCGGCATCGATGTCGACCTGAACGAGCGAATTCTCACTGACCGCGATTTTATCGCCGCGATCAAATACCTGATCAATTTGCGGCGTGGCGAAGGTACGCTTGATGACATCGATCATCTCGGCAGCCGCCGCGTCCGGACGGTGGGCGAGCTGCTGGCTAATCAATGTCGCGTTGGTCTGGCGCGTACGGAGCGGCTGGTGAAAGAGCGCATGACGCTCTTCGATATCAACATCGACGGAATGACGCCGCAGAAGTTGATTAATCCGAAGGCACTGAGCGCGGTCATTCGCGATTTCTTTGGTCGCTCCCAGCTGTCCCAATTCATGGATCAGACGAACCCCCTGGCGGAACTGACCCACAAACGCCGTCTGTCGGCCCTCGGACCGGGCGGTCTGTCGCGCGATCGTGCCGGATTCGAAGTACGCGACGTTCATCCGTCGCATTACGGGCGCATTTGCCCAATTGAGACTCCGGAAGGGCCGAACATTGGTCTGATCAGCTCGATGTCGACCTTTGCCCGGATCAACGAATTTGGATTTATTGAAACGCCGTATCGCAAGGTGCACAACGGTCGCGTAACCGATGAAGTGGAATATCTGACCGGTGACCGTGAGGAAAATTATCTTGTGGCACAGGCGAACGCGCCGGTTGATGGCCGTGGTCACTTCACGGGTGAGAAAGTCTCAGTGCGTTATCGCGGCGACTTCCTGGAGGTCGAGCCTTCCAAGGTGCATTACATGGATGTGTCACCGAAGCAGCTGGTATCGGTGGCGGCAGGCCTGATTCCATTTTTGGAACATGACGACGCAAACCGCGCGCTCATGGGTTCAAACATGCAGAGGCAGGGCGTCCCGCTGATCGTTAGTGAGGCGCCGCTCGTTGGCACGGGCTTGGAGAGTAAAGTCGCGCGCGATTCACACGCCGTCTTAATTGCGACCGAGAGCGGTAAGGTCGCGTCGGTCACGGCTGATCAAATTGTGGTGACGAAAGACGGCCACATGCCGGAAGGGCGCAAGAAATTGAAGACCGATTCGGAAGCAGGCATTCACATTTACGAATTGCGCAAGTTTATGCGGTCGAATGCGGGAACGTGCGTGAACCAAAAGCCGATCGTGAAGAGAGGTCAGCACGTGAAGCGCGGTCAGATTATTGCCGACGGACCGAACACTGAACAGGGCGAGCTGGCGCTTGGTCGCAACGTGCTGGTCGCGTTCATGCCATGGAACGGGTACAACTTTGAGGATGCCATCATGATCTCTGAGAAAGTGGTGAAGGAAGACATCTACACCTCCATTCACATCGACGAGTTCGAGATCGGCGCGCGCGACACCAAGCTCGGGCCGGAAGAAATCACGCGTGACATTCCGAATGTGAGTGAAGAGGCGCTGCGCAACTTGGGGCCGGACGGCGTGGTGCGTGTCGGGGCGGAGGTAAAGCCGGGCGATATTCTGGTTGGCAAAATCACGCCGAAATCGGAAACCGAGCTGGCACCGGAAGAACGGTTGCTGCGCGCCATCTTCGGCGAGAAAGCCGCGGACGTGAAAGACACATCACTGACGGTGCCCTCAGGCACCTACGGAATTGTGATGGACGTGAAGGTGTCCTCACGTCGCGAGGTTTCGCGGGAGAAACTGACTCCGACGGAAACGAAACGTCAGCTCAAGACGATTACGGAAGATTATCGCAAAAAGAAAGAGGGGTTGACGGAACAGTTAACCGATTCGCTCTCGAACATCTTGCTGGGCGAAAAGATTCCGCTTGATGTGGTGAACGCCGAGACGGGCGAGATCATCATCCCGGCGAATCGTAAGATCACCAAGACGCTGTTGCGAAAGTTGGCCAACGTTTACGATCACATCGAGATCGATCCCTCGCCGATTCGTAACAAGATCCGCGAGATCATCGCTTCCTATGAACACAAGTTCGCCGAGCTCGAGCTCGAGCGGGAACGTGCAATGGACCGGGTGGAGAGCGGCGATGATATCGATCCCGGTATCATCAAGCAGGTAAAAGTTTATATCGCAAGCAAGCGCAAGCTTTCAGTGGGCGATAAGATGGCTGGACGCCACGGGAATAAGGGTGTGGTTGCGCGAATCGTGCCCGAGGAAGACATGCCATTTTTGCCGGACGGAACGCCAGTGGAAATCGTGCTAAACCCGCTCGGTGTGCCGAGCCGTATGAATGTCGGTCAGGTTCTTGAAACTCACCTCGGCGTGGCAGCGAAAGCACTTGGCTTCCAGGTAGCGACCCCGGTCTTCGACGGAATTTCTGAAACTAAGATCCGCGATTATTTAAAGGACGCGAAGAAAGTCGAAGGCTTCGGCTGGGTGCAGGAGAATGGCAAGGCGCGACTGTACGATGGCCGGACGGGCGATCCGTTCGATCAGGAAGTCGTGGTCGGCTATATCTATATGATGAAACTCGGTCACTTGGTGGCCGATAAAATTCACGCGCGCGCGGTCGGACCGTACTCGCTCGTCACGCAACAGCCGCTCGGCGGTAAAGCCCAGTATGGCGGTCAGCGTTTCGGCGAAATGGAAGTGTGGGCGCTGGAAGCTTATGGCGCCGCCTACACGCTCCAGGAGTTGCTAACCGTGAAATCCGACGACGTGCAAGGTCGCACCCGGATTTACGAATCAATCGTGAAGGGTGACAACTCGCTCGAAGCGGGGACACCCGAATCTTTCAACGTGCTGATCAAGGAAATGCAGAGCCTTGGCCTCGACGTCAAAGTTGGCGGTCAGGCTCCAACCAGTGTTTTCGACACAGCAGCTTAACAATTTTCTAACGGCGGAACTTAAAGACAAATCAATGAACGAACATTCCTGGCGGGAGTTAGTCGGCGAAGAACGAGCGGTTGGTTTCGATCAGGTCGCGATTGGCGTGGCCTCGAGCGATACCATGCGCTCCTGGAGCAAGGGCGAAGTTAAAAATCCGGAGACGATCAATTATCGAACGTTCAAGCCGGAGAAGGGCGGCCTTTTCTGCGAGCGAATTTTCGGTCCGACGCGGGATTGGGAATGTTCCTGTGGAAAATACAAGCGGATCAAACATAAGGGTGTCATTTGCGACCGTTGCGGCGTGGAAGTGACGCTGGCGCGTGTGCGGCGCGAGCGAATGGGCCACATCGAGCTGGCGGTGCCGGTCTCGCACATCTGGTTTTACAAATGCATGCCATCGCGTCTCGGTCTCATGCTCGACATGAGCGCCCGGCAACTCGAGCGCGTCATTTATTACGAAGATTACATCGTGGTTGATCCTGGACAAACGCCGCTGCAAAAGACGCAGCTGCTGAACGAAGTCGAATTTCGCGAAGCACAGGAGCAGTACGGCGAGGCCTTTGTTGCCGGGATGGGTGCGGAAGCGGTCAAAAAATTGTTAGCTGAGATCGACCTGCACAAGCTCAACAAGGAGCTGGAGCAGGCGATGGGGAACACCAAGAGCAAACAGATTCGCAAGAAACTCGCGAAACGTTTGAAACTGGTGCAGGGCTTCATCTCCTCGCACGCGCGGCCGGAATGGATGATTCTGGAAGTATTGCCAGTGATCCCGCCGGATCTGCGTCCGCTGGTTCCGCTGGAAGGCGGACGTTTCGCGACCAGCGATTTGAACGATCTTTATCGTCGTGTCATCAACCGCAATAACCGGTTGAAGAACTTGCTCCAGCTCAAAACGCCGGACGTCATAATTCGCAACGAAAAGCGAATGCTCCAGGAAGCAGTCGATGCACTTTTCGATAACGGACGGCATGGCCGTGCGGTCACAGGCGCGGGTAATCGACCACTCAAATCACTTTCCGACATGCTCAAAGGCAAGGGCGGGCGGTTCCGTCAAAATTTGCTCGGTAAGCGCGTCGATTACTCGGGTCGCTCCGTCATTGTGATCGGGCCTGAATTGAAACTACATCAATGCGGTTTGCCGAAAAAGATGGCGCTGGTTTTGTTCGAGCCGTTCATCATCCGGCGGCTGAAAGACCTCGGCTACGTTCACACCGTGCGCAGCGCAAAGAAGATGATCGAGCGGCAGACGCCGGAAGTGTGGGACATTCTCGACGAGGTCACGCGGGGACATCCGGTGCTGCTCAATCGTGCTCCTACTTTGCACCGGCTGTCGATCCAGGCGTTTGAGCCGCAGTTGATCGAAGGCGAAGCGATTCGCATTCACCCGCTCGTTTGCACGGCTTACAACGCCGACTTCGACGGCGACCAGATGGCGGTACATGTCCCTCTGTCGGTCGAAGCGCAAATGGAAGCGCGAATGTTGATGCTGGCGCCGAACAACATTTTCTCACCTTCAAGCGGCAAACCAATCACTACGCCTTCGCAGGACATCACGCTCGGCTGCTATTATCTCACTCAAAATCCGCGACGCGCTGCCGGTGATGGCGACGCACGGCTCCCGTTGTTTGCGGATGCGATTGAGGTCGAATTCGCGATGGCGGAAGATTCAGTCAAAACGCACGACCGGATTCGATTCAAGAATCCCGATTTTGGACGCGATACTATTTATGGCGACAAGGACGCGCGCGTGATCGAGACCACCGCCGGCCGCGTGCTCTTCAATCAGATTTGGCCGAAGGACATCGGGTTCTTCAATAAAGCGGCGGGCAAGAAACAACTGAGCGATATTATCTGGCGTTGCTACCACGTGGCCGGCCAGGAAGGAACGGTCGAGACGCTTGATAAACTCAAGGAACTAGGCTTCCGCGAAGCGACCAAGGCCGGTGTCTCGATTGGAATTTCGGACATGATCATTCCCAAAGAAAAAGAGATCGAGCTCCAGAATGCCTACAAACAGATCCGGACCGTCGAGCAACAATATCGTAAGGGCATCATCACGGATGGTGAGCGTTACAACAAGATTATCGATATCTGGACGCACGCGGGCGACGAAATTTCTAACGTTATGTTCCGCACTCTCGAACACAACGACGGGCGCAAGGAATTGAATCCGGTCTACCTGATGGTGGATTCCGGAGCGCGCGGCAATCGTCAGCAGGTACGTCAGCTCGCGGGTATGCGCGGTTTGATGGCGAAACCGAGTGGGGAAATTATCGAGCGACCAATCACATCGAATTTCCGCGAAGGTTTGAGCGTGCTCGAATACTTCATTTCAACACACGGTGCGCGAAAAGGTCTGGCTGATACCGCGCTAAAGACGGCCGATTCCGGTTACCTCACACGTAAACTAGTCGATGCGGCGCAGGATGTGATCATCAACGCAGATGACTGCGGGACGGTGAATGGGATCACAGTTCGCTCAATTTACGAGGGAGACGAAGAAGTGGTCGATCTCGGACAGCGCATCATCGGCCGTGTCAGTTGCCAAACCGTTGTCGATCCGGTCGACAAGAAGAAGAAGCTCGTGAAAGCGAACCAGCTGATCGACGAGCAAATCGCGGCCAGTTTACAACGCGCGGGGGTGGAGGAATTGAAGATTCGTTCGGTTCTGACCTGCGAATGCGGTCGCGGAGTTTGCGCGATGTGTTACGGCCGGAATCTTGCCACCGGCCAGTTCGTGAAACTGGGTGAGGCGGTCGGCATCATCGCTGCGCAATCTATTGGCGAGCCGGGCACGCAGTTAACCATGCGGACGTTCCACATCGGCGGAACCGCGAGCCAGACTTTCAAGCAGCCGATTATCAAGGCGAAAAACGATGGTCATCTCCAATTAAACGATCTGCGCACAGTGCAAGCGCTCGATGGCAGCTGGATCGTGTTAAACAAGAACGGTACCATCGGCGTGCACAACGCTGAAGGCCGCGAGCTGGAGCGCTATAACGTCGTCATCGGCTCGGTCATCTCGAAAGCCGATGGCGCCGAGGTGAAGAAAGGCGAGACCTTTGTGCAATGGGATCCATACAACGTCCCGATTCTAACCGACAAGGGCGGGAAAGTTGAGTTCCGCGACATGATCGCGGGTGTAACTATTAAACGCGACGTCGATGAAGCGACCGGTTTGATGGGCACGGTCATCATCGAACACAAGGAAGATTTGCATCCGCAGATCGTGATTGTGAACGACAAGAAAGAGGTGCTCGCGAGTTACTCCATCCCGGCTGGTGCCCACGTCATTGTCGAAGAGGACCAGAAGATTCGGGGCGGTGCCTTGCTCGCGAAAACGCCGCGTAAAGTCGCGAAGACGAAAGACATCACCGGTGGTCTGCCGCGGGTGGCGGAACTGTTCGAAGCGCGGCGCCCGAAGGATGCGGCTGAGATCGCGAAGATTGACGGCATCGTCGAGATGGGCGGTACGGTCCGCGGGAAACGCCGACTTATTTTGAAGGACCCGGAGACCAAAGCGGAAGAGGAACATCTGATTCCGCTCACGAAACACATCATCGTGTTCAAAGGCGATTTCGTGAAGAAAGGCCAGCAGATGACGGAAGGGCCAGTGGTGCCGCACGAAATTCTGGAAGTTTGCGGGCCGCAGGATTTGCAAGAGCATTTGGTCAACGAAGTGCAGGAGGTTTACCGGCTCCAGGGTGTCGAAATTAACGACAAACACATCGAGATCATCGTACGGCAGATGTTGCGCAAGGTGAAGATCACCGATCCAGGCGATACGACGTTGCTTTGGGGCGATCAGGTCGACAAGCTCGAGTTCGAAGAAGAGAACAAGCGCGTGGTCGAGCAGGGGGGCAAACCGGCCGAAGCAGTGCCGGTGTTACTGGGTATCACCAAGGCTTCGCTCGAAACTGACAGTTTTATCTCTGCGGCGTCGTTCCAGGATACGACGCGTGTTCTGACCGAAGCTGCCACACTCGGAAAGGTTGATCGTCTGCGCGGCTTCAAGGAAAACGTGATCATGGGTCACTTGATTCCAGCGGGCACGGGATTCGCGAGGCACCGCGAGATTCGTCTGGTGGAAAAAGGCGAGCCAGTTGGCGCTGCGGTAATGGAAGAAGCCGAACCGCAGCCGGCGATTGGATAAGGGGCGGATCGGATCGTATGGCGTCTGTCTCGGACGTCAATCCTTGAATTGGCGTTTCGAGGAAACCCCCTACAATTGGAAGCTGATGTCCATCGTGACCAAGACTGGCGACAAAGGCGAAACGTCGCTTATGTATGGACGCCGCGTTTCCAAGACGGATCATCGAGTCGATGCCTATGGTTGCGTGGATGAATTGAACAGCGCGCTCGGACTGGCTCGTGCCGCGGTTTCGGACGAATCGATGCGGGCCGACATTTTAGCCACGCAAAAGGAGTTGATCACGGTGATGGGCGAGCTTGCGACAGCGCCGGAAGATTTGCAACGTTATCGCAAAGACGGATTCGAGATCACTACCAGCGCGATGGTCGATCGCGTAACCGCGGTAGTTAACAAGATCGAGGAGAGCGAAACGATGAAGTTTAATGACTGGGTCCTCCCCGGCGGCTCGCTTCCATCAGCCGCATTGGATCTCGCGCGCACCACTTGCCGCCGCGCCGAACGCCGCGTTGCCGCACTTGTGAATGACGATAAGAACTTTAACATCGAGATCCTACGTTACCTCAACCGTCTTTCAGATCTTTGCTGGGTTCTGGCGCGAAAAATCGAGCAGAATCGTAGCTCGACATGACAAAGATTCTGTTTGCCTTTCGGGAGGCCTTACGGCATCTTTCACGTCCGCTCGCCAGTCGGCGGGCGCGTTAATTTTCCTTATGGCAGATACTACTGAACTTGTGCCGGAATTGCTGGAGGCCGGCGTGCATTTTGGGCACCAGACCAAGCGTTGGAACCCAAAAATGCGGCCCTACATTTTCGAGCAGAAAAATCAGATCTACATCATCAACCTGGATGAGACGGTACGGCAATTGCAGCGCGCCACTCAGTTTTTGGAGGAAGTAACGCGGCGGGGCGGGAAGATTTTGTTTGTCGGGTGCAAGAAACAGGCGCAGCAGGCAGTCAAAGAAGCGGCTCTGGCCTGCGGTCAGTTTTTTGTCAACCAACGCTGGCTCGGCGGGACGCTGACCAATTTGGCTACGATCCGCAAAAGCATCGGTCGCTTGAAATTCATCGAGCAAATCGAGCAGTCGCCAGCTTTCAAGAAAATGGGCAAGCAAGAAATTGCCGCCCTCAATCGCGAAGGGGCCAAGCTCCGCCGAAACCTCGACGGCATTCTGGAAATGTCGCAGTTGCCCGATGCACTTGTTGTCGTTGACACAACCCGCGAGCAAAACGCGGTGAACGAAGCGCGCCGTCTCAATATTCCAACCGTCGCGATTGTCGATACCAACGCTGATCCGGAAATCATCGATTATCCGATCGCCGGTAACGACGATGCTATCCGGGCCATTCGCGTGATCCTGCAGAAGCTAGTCGATGCAATTGTGTCGGCGAGCGGCGATTCGTCGGTCACCGCGCAGGCAGAGATGGCAGGCGTGTCCGCTTAAAACCGACGGGAATCGACTGCTCTGTCGATTTCACATTGTAACGATATAACTTTTGTACCTGTTAACGAATGCCAACCATGCAAATCGATCCAAAAACCGTTAAGGAACTTCGCGACCGCACGAATGCGGGAATGATGGATTGCAAACGCGCGCTGGCGGAGGCCAATGGCGATTTGGGGAAAGCGGAGGTGATTTTGCGGACGAAAGGAATTGCCAGTGCCAGCAAGAAAGCGTCGCGCGTCACGAAGGAAGGAATCGTTGCCTCTTACATTCATTTGCAGGGGAAAGTGGGCGTGTTGGTCGAAGTCAATTGCGAGACCGATTTCGTGGCCAAGAACGAAAATTTCCGTGCGTTTGTGAAAGATATCACACTGCACATCGCCGCGGCGCATCCGCTCTACGTGAGTCGTGACGATGTGCCAGGCAACCTGATTGAAGCCGAGCGCGAAATTTACAATGCACAAGTGAAAGGCAAGCCGGAAGCGGTCATGAACAAAATCGTGGACGGCAAGCTTGAGAAGTTCTACAGCACGGTTTGTTTGCTGGAACAGGGGTTTATCAAAAATCCCGATCAGACGATCAGGGAGTTGGTCAGCGCCAAAATTGCAGAGCTGGGCGAAAACATTGTGATTCGCCGTTTCACCCGCTACCTGGTTGGTGAAGCGCTGGCACACGACGCCACCGCCGCGCCTGCGACGGAAACCGCTGCGTAACAGGATCGAGAGCATCACCGCAGCAGGGGCGGTCTATGACGGCTGGCCGGCGGGTTCTTAGCTTCGGCGCTCCTAGATCGGCCGCTACGCACTGGTGCGATGGACAAATCCGTTTTACCGGCGTCATCCCTGGTTAAATTGGTGGTGATGGGGCTAAAGGAGTACAAACGAAAACGTGATTTTAAGAAGACTGCGGAGCCGGCTGGTGCCGCCGAGACGACAGGGCGAAAAGCGCGCGCCTTACGCTTCGTTATCCAGAAACA